>JBAXOR010000069.1:0-6299 GCA_037133155.1 Chrysiogenales bacterium
ATCAGCGAGTCTTCGGGTGGCACGGCCGGAGCGATGACCGGATTGGTGAAGATGCCGAAATCGCGTAAAAAATTCCAGAGCATGAATGTTTTTTCCAGATCGTTGATGAATACCGGAATAATTGGGGTTTCCGTGTTGCCGGTATGATAGCCCATGGCCGTCAGTTCCGTATTCATGATCCGGGTGATTTCCCAAAGGCGCTTGCGGCGCCAGGGCTCGGTCTGAATGATTTCCAACGCTTTCTGCGCGGCACCCAAAGCAGCCGGCGTGATCGAAGCTGAAAATATCAGAGCCCGGGCATGGTGCTTGATATATTGGATAATTTTGCTGTCTCCGACCACAAACCCTCCCAATGAGGCAAATGACTTGGAAAAAGTAGTCATCACCAAATCCACCTCATTGATAAGGCCGAAGTGTTCGGACGTTCCCCGGCCTTTTTCACCCATGACGCCCACACCATGGGCATCATCGACCATCAGTCGGGCGTTATATTTCTTGGCCAGCTTGACGATTTTGGGCAGGTTGGAAAGATCGCCTTCCATGCTGAACACGCCGTCAACAATGATCAATTTCCCCTTGTCTTCCGGCTGGTGCGCCAATTTATCTTCCAAATCCTTCATATCATTATGCTTATATTTGGCGATATGAGCATAAGAAAGACGCACCGCATCCATGATTGATGCATGGACCTTGCGATCAAGGATAATAACATCATCGCGGCTGGCTAAAGCTGAAATCGCCCCCAAGTTGGTCTGCATCCCGGTTGAAAATGTCAGGGCTTCTTCTTTGCCCATAAAATGGGCCAGTTTTCTTTCAAGTTCCACGTGGAGCGAATATGTGCCGTTTAAAAACCGGGAACCGCAGGTCGAAGTGCCAAATTGCATAACTGCCGCCATGGCGCTTTCCTTGATCCTGGGATCATCAAAGAGTCCCAGATAATTGTTGGAACCTACCATAAGGATTTTTTTGCCGTTGACCCAGACATAATTACCTTCGACTTTTTCAATTTCGGTAAAATAAGGGTACAAACCGGTTTTTTTAGCTTCATCAGCCCGGGTAAACTCATAACACTTTTTAAAAACATCCATGTTTTACTCCTCGTTTGCAAATTTAGAGCGAATTATATAGAATTGGCACATGAAAATACTTGTAACCGGAGGCACGGGATTTGTCGGCAGCCACCTGATAAGAGAATTGCTTAAAGAAAAAGAAAACACTGTGTATGCCTTGATCAGGGACAGAAAGAAATTGGATTTTTTTGATTGCAAAGAAGGAATCACTATCATCGCCGGTGACTTGTTCGCAGCAGAGGCATTTCCTGCTGATATCGAATTAGTTTTCCATCTGGCAGCTTTAACCAAGGTCATTTCTCCTCAAGAATTTATTCATAGCAACCCTGGCGGTACCAGATCACTATTGGACAAATTGCGGCCATTAACAAAATTGCGAAAAGTGGTTCTCCTTTCATCTTTGGCCGCGACCGGCCCCAATCGGCAAAACCTCTGTGCAAGCGAAGACCTGCCGGAAAATCCGGTTTCATTATACGGGAAAAGCAAATTGGCCCAGGAAAAAATCTTCCGGGAGTTTTGCCCGGTCCCGTACATTATCATCCGGGCTCCGATTGTTTTCGGCCCAGGAGATTTGGATATGCTTACTATTTTTCGGATCCTTAATAAAGGGATTTTGCCTATGCTGGGCCGAAGAGAACGCCAGTATTCAGTTATATATGTCAAAGATTTAGTTAGAGGCATGATTATTGCAGCCAAAAGCAGCTGCCAAAACGAAACATTCAATATCGCTAATGCCGAACCGATCGCTTGGGAAAAATTCATGCGCGCAGCCTCTCTTTTGCTGAGAGGAAAAAGAATCCGAAAAATATTTGTTCCGGAAATGTTGGCTTGGTTCCTGGCCGAACTTTCCGAAATGCATATCCGCATTTCTAAAAGAAAAGCTATTTTCAACCGGGACAAATTCCGCGAAATCCGTTTTCCTGCCTGGGTATGCTCCGCGGAAAAAAGTCAAAACCTGCTCCATTTTCATCCTCTATTCCCGATAGAAACGGCACTGCAGGAAACTATCAGCTGGTACCAGGAGCAAAACTTATTATAAACAAATTTCATTTTTTCTTGAACTTATAGTTTTTACGGGAAACAAAATTGGCGGTAAACTTTTGCGTGGTTTTTATTGACCAGTTGTCCTGAAAAAATATGGTAAAAATGATTTCACCGCTGACGATCAGATTCCCCAGCAATGCCGATTCACTTAATTTGAAGGGCACCTCGATTTCTTTTTGTGGATCTAAAAAAATCCCCTCTTTTTCCTGGGTAATCGGCAGATTCAATTCGGAACCGGCAAAAAATATTTTAGAAAATGACAGGTTCTCATTCTCGGTGAATTTGATCAGAAATTCAGGATTGGATGATATCCTGATTCCGTTGCGGACGACAATTTTGATTTTGAGTAAACCTTCATCCCCTTGCTTAATGGAACGGGGAGAAACCATGCAATCGATTTTCAAGAAATCGTCCTGACAAAAAACACTGCCAAATAACAATAATAAACTAATTAGTAATAGTGCGCCATATTTGATCATAATACCTGGTGCATATTTTACACCATTTCCGGCTGACTGTCAATCTGCAAAGGCCTGGAGACAAGGCCCGCGCCAAAGTCAAAATATCAGGACTGAGCCACCTTATTGTCCAGAATATCGCGTACGGTTATCGGCAGGAAATGGGTTTGCAAGGTTTTTTCCAGCATTTCCCACACCTGTTTGGCCTGGCAGGAATTCCGTAATTCGCATTTTTTGCCGAGCACACAGTCGGTCCAGGACAGATGTTCATGATAGGCGTCTAAAATCATACGAAGATCGATTTCTTCGGGACTTTTACCAAGTTCATAGCCCCCATAGATTCCCTGCATGCTTTTGATCAAGCCGGCTTTTTCCAGAGGTCCTGCCAGTTTCCGCAGATATTTAGGAGAAACGAGCATACTATTTCCCAATTCAGTCGTATTCACCAGTTTGTTGGCTTGGGCAATAGCAATCACCATGCGCAAGCCGTAGCGGATCTTGGTGTTTATTTTCATGTTTAGAAATATAACCTTTTCAGGTTAATCTGTCAAATGATCTATTGCCAAGGCATGGATGCAGAAAATTCCGGTAAAAACCCCCCGGCCTTTTGGAAAAACAGTGGGTTTTATTATTTACTTTTCTTTTGACAAATCTTTCATGAATTGTTCGGAGGCCAGCTTCCGTTTACGCAATTCCTGGAATTTCTGCACCATTTTTTCCGCATCCTTATCATATACGGCTTTCTTCAAAGGTTCGGCAATAGCTTTTTGCTTGTAAAGCAAATTCATGTACGCCCAGGGATCGGGGAAATTGGGAGATAATTCTGTGGATTTGGTCAAGGCATCAAATCCTTTTTGCACCACCTGCAAGCGTTCTACCGAACCCATAACATCGGCCGGGGTCTGATAGCTCTTGTTCCAGCAAACAACGCCCAAGCGATAATAAGCATCGGCCAAAAAGTCAGTCTTGGCCTTTTCTTCCATGGTGGTATTTTCGTTGATTTTTTGAATCCGTATTTCATGGTTTTTAATGGCATCATCCCATTTGCGTTTGTCCTGGTAAAATCCGGCCAGGTAAAGGTACCCTTCCGGATTGGAGGGCTCCAAGGCGATTCGCTGCTCATACATCTCAATGGCTTTGTCATATCTGGCATTATTGTTGTAAAAACCAGCCAGGTTGTAATATGAGACGGGATCATTGGGCGTGAATTTCTGAATCTGCAGGTAGTATTTTTCAGCCAGCTCGAAATTCCTCATTTTATCATTGATATCACCCAGCGATTGGATTATGTCTTTGTTATCCGGATTCAGCGCCAAAGCTTTTTGTAAATACTGAGTGGCTTTGTTGCCGGATTCCTTGTTCTTTTCAGAATCATCCCCTGGTTTATAAACCGACACATAGCTACTGCCGAGATAATAAAAAGCGGCATTCAGTTCGGGGTTCAGTTTCAGCGCTTCTTCATATTCAGTTATCGCTTTCTTAAACTTTTCCTCGCTGAAATACTTGTTAGCCAATTTAAAGTGTTTATTGGCTTTCAAATTGCTTATCTTCAATTGATTGCAGCCGGAAAAACTAATCACGATAAAACTGGTTAAAAACAATAAGAGCGTGGCCGCCCAAAATTTTTTCATAGAAGACCTCCTAAGCTAGATAACTTTATAATTTAATATTGCGAAAAAGTCAAGTTCTTATTAAATATTTTTTGCAGAAATTTATTTTACGCGGTAAAACCATACTAAAAAAAGCCATAATTCATGGATGTATGGGATCGATTTATTGTTTAAATAAATTTTAGTGGTTTCATGCTCCTTGACCAACTCAAAAAGGTTAAAAAGCTCCTCCACCTCCGCCGGATAAAAGCTGGCGTAGGCTTTGTAAAAATCGCCATCTCCTTCCTCAAGGAAATAATTATTTTTTTTGGCCAGCGCTAAGGCTTTTTCATAATTTTTAGAATAATGCTTCTGAAAACGAATGGTGAGTTTAAATTCTTTATTTGCTTGGCGGGGATTGAGAATATTCTGCAGTTTTTCTTCTTGAATCTGTTGCCGGGCATCCATCCTTGAATTATATTACAGCCTGACCATTAAGTAAAGCCATAGATAAGTTTTTCAACATAGCCCATAACCTTTTTAACAAATTTATTTATTTGATGCACAATTTTTCTTTTATTTCGGGCGGCAGTGCATCTTTGTGAATCATGACCGCTGAGGTTTTCAAACCGAAAAAAGAACGGGGAAGGTAGACGTAACCTCCATTGGGTTGGTCAGTCCCTCCAGAATTTTTGGTCAAGTAGAACATCGAGTACAGCTGCATACGCATCAAGCCAGCGGGGTGTAATGCGGGTTCCCGCTTTCTTCAGTATCCCGTCCAGAATACCTTGACAACAGCACCAAAAAAACCATCCACTGAAACAAATTCTTTTTTGAACCCATGTATACCTCCCAAAATGAAGAAAATAATTACTTGCTGCGCATATATTATTTTAAAGAATTAAAAATACTTTTTCAAATCCTAGGATCACATTTTTTTAGGGAAGGGGGGCCGCTTTTTTCTTTTTTTTTCCACCGAAAATCCGAACTTGCCGATGAGTTTCCCCATTTGGTAATAATGACCGTGGCAGTAACAGAGTGGTTCGGCAGCAGCCAGATCGAAAAATCCGGTTGCCGGATTGAAATAAGCCGGGTCGGCATGAACCGCCAGGATCTCGGCAATGAACATATGGTGGGTTCCAAGCTCGCGCATTTCTTTGCTCCGGCATTCCAGGTTTACCGGGGACTCGCCAATGAGCGGGGATTTGATGAATTTCGCCGCCAGCGCTGTAAGTTTCATTTCCTTGAACTTGTCAAACTCCCGGCCGCTTTTCACTCCACACCAGTCCACGGTTCTGGCCATGGCGGTCGTGGTCAGGTTGATGGCAAACTCGCCGCTTTTGCGGATCAATTCATAAGAAAACCGTTCCGGGCGGATGGAAATGGAGCACATGGCCGGATCCGAGCAAATAACACCAGTCCAGCCGATGGTAATGATATTGCACACTCCGCCATATTCTCCACAGCTCACCAGTACGGCGGGAACCGGATAAAGCATCGTGCCTGGTTTCCATAATAGTTTTTGCAAATTCCTGGGCATGATTGGACCTCCGCGAAGGAACTCTAGCACAGCCGGATGCGGGAGTAAAGAAAGCATTTACTTGCCCGCCTGCACTTCCAGCAGGAGATCAAAGGCGTGCTCACTCCGGAACAGTTAGTCAAAATAAGCGAGTTGAAAAAAAAATTCCGCGGCCAAGGCCGTGATGAAGAGCGCCATCACTCAGAGCGACGACGTAGTCGCAGGAACTAAACCTTTTTTCTCCTCCCCATGATAAAGGGGGCGGTTCCGTACTACCCCCATTTTTGACGCAGCGAAAACAGTAAGACCGGAGAACGGTTATTTTTTTGCGGGCTTCAGATCGATCTTGCCTTGCCGCGCCAGACGGGTCATAAAAAAGATCAGGCTATCGCGGGAGATTTTAAGTTGTGCGGCCATGTTATTGATATCCATTTCTTCTCCGCTTTCGACAAGAACCAGGACTTCGGCATCCATCTGCCGCGCCCATTCATCAAACAGGGTTTGAATTTCCGGAGTAGCCAATTGATCTGCATTCCGGTTCTGTCCCATGCCGGCCATCATCTTCTTGCACATATCCATGGGATTGAACCCGGTCTCGCCATCCTTACCGCCCATCATC
>JBAXOR010000070.1:0-6298 GCA_037133155.1 Chrysiogenales bacterium
AGATCGACAATGTGCTGAAATACATGGGCTCGCTGGACCTGAAGATCTTCTATTATTTTCCTTTTTCCTGGCTGGCCAGGGCCATGAGCCTGACCGCGGACGGCCGGAACGCTCCCTACTGGAAGACCATCGTTCTCTTCGTTATGCTGGCGGCCGCCCTGATGGCTCTGGTCCTTTGGCTGCGCAAGAAATTCTATCTGCAGCTGTTCGACAAGCTGAACTGGGGCGGCAAAGGCACCTACAAGTCACGCTGGCGCCCAATGGCCCTGCGCAATGATTACCGGCCGCTGCTGCGCAAGGAAGGGAAGACCTTTCTGCGCACGCCGGCCCAGTGGTCGCAGCTGCTCATTGTCGGCGCCCTGGTGGCCGTCTTCGTCATCAATATGAAGATGATCCCTCTGCCGCACCCGTCGGTCAAAAATTTCGTTTCCTACCTGAACCTGATCATGGCGGTTTTCATCGTCTCCGGCTTGAACTCGCGCTTCACCTTTACCTCCATTCCGGGCGAAGGCCCCGGGCAGGTCCATATCTTCAGCTCCCCGTACGCCAAGGTGAAATTCTATCGCTTCAAGTTCCTGTTCCACCTGCTGCCGCTGCTGTTCGTCGGCTTTTGCCTGTATGCGCTGGGAGACCTGGCCCTGCAGTTCGACAACTTCACCCGGCTTATCGCCCTGGTGTTTCTGGCCCCGGCCATCACCTTTCTGACCATCTTCTCTCTGGTGCTCGGCATCGAGACCAACGAGACCAACCCGCTGTCGCCCGAGCATGTGATCGTCTCCAAGCATGGCATTTCCTACATGCTCTGGAGCATGATCTATCTGGTGGCGGGGTTGCTCTTCCTAATCCGTCCCGTGAGTGTTTATTACTGGCACAGTTACACCCTTGAAGCAATACCTTATATGGAGATCACGGCCTGGCTCCTCGGTTTTGAGCTGGTCAACCTTGCTTTGATCGTCTGGTACTACCGCCGCGGCAAGAAGCTGTGGCTGGCCAGGGAGCTTTAAATCAAGAATTGCTTGACCTTGGTGTAGGGTGTACGGTTTACGGTTGAGGGCAAGAAAAGAAAACAATAGTAAGAATTAAAATTCCGAATTCCAAGCACCAAATCAAACAAGCTCCAAATTCCAATCACCAAATGACCAAAACAAAGAAAATGCTATTTTAAGGGAAGGACTTTCGTTTCGGAAATTGGAATTTGGAGCTTGGGTTTTATTTGTTATTTGGAATTTGGGATTTGGAATTTTAGTCCAACTATCACCTTCTCTCTTGCCGTACGCCGTCAGCCGTACGCCGTAAACCCAGTTCTCAGTTGTTATTTCTTGTAAGTCGAGGTGACTTTGGTCGTTAATCCGCCGCGCGAGCTGAATTCGGCTTCGACAATCATTTCCAGGGGCCGGACCTTTTCGACCAGGTGTTTCAGGATCAATTGGCACAGGTTTTCATAAAAAATCCCGGCATTGCGAAATTGCAGGAAATAATATTTCAGCGACTTCAATTCTACTATGGCTTTTTCCGGCAAATACTTGATACGGATGGTGCCGTAGTCGGGCAGGCCCGTCTTGGGGCAAAGGGAGGTGAATTCGGGATTGACGATTTCCACCCAGGTGTTTTTTCCCTTGTTTTCGTACGGAACAATTTCCAGCACATCCGCAACGATAAAAGACGCGTCTTTCCTGATTGATTTTAAATAGGCGCCAATGTCATCCTGGGTCATGCATGCTCCTGCCATGATTATGTTCAATTTGTATGCCGATGTCAATGAAAAAACTCACAACAAGAAGGAAATATTCTTCCCCGCAGGGAGATGAGTTGTCAACCTTTAATTTCAGCTAATTTATTTTGCTTTAGCGGCGAATAATTATTTGTGGATCTTCAATCCAGACCTTTTCACCGTCGAAAATGGCGACCACGTATTTGTAGCGGCCGTAGCGCGCATCATTGGCTAGGTCGAGGCGGATACGCTGCTGCCGGGGTGCATGATATTGTTCCCTTTCAAAAGGGCTGTCATAGCCCAGGTGGACGGCGAAAGGGAAATCTCCCTCGCACTTCCACTCGATGTTCTGCCCGCGGCGCATGTAAACGCAGTCGGGGGTACAGTGGACGATACCGTCCTTCAAAGCGATGGTCACCGTTACGGTTGATTTGCATTCGGCTTTTGTGTCTTGCACATTCCCTCCTTATTTGTTTTGTTTTTGATTACTTTTCATGACGGCCGGCAGGGCTGAGTAGCCGGGATCGCTGCGCAGCTTGGAAAACAACGGCTCCTGCTCGATTGCCTGCTGGGGACCAGAGATTGAAAAATATTTTTTCAGGGCCGCCAGGGCTTGGCCACGCTTATCGGCGAGTTCGTAGACCAGGGCTGCGTTCAAGAGCACGGTCACGTCATTTGCCGCCAGGTCCCGGGCTTTGGCAGCTTCAAAAAGGGCTGGACCTGGCTGACCTGCCTTGGCATAATAAAGGGCCAGGCTGGAGTGCAGGCGAGCGTCGTTGGGATTAACTCGCAATTGTTCATTGGCCAGGGCGATCGCTGTCTGGTAAGCTGTACGGGTTTTATCCTTGAACTCCGGCAGATTACGATAGGCGTCGCCAAGGTTGCCCCAGATTTGGTCGTCGTTTTGGCCCAGGGCTATGCCTTTCTCGTACATGTCCGCCGCCTGGCGGAAGCGGCCGGCGAAAAAAAATATTGAGCCCAGATTGGAATAAGCGTCGGGATTGGCTTGGATTTTCAACGATTTTTCGTACATCTGCCGCGCCAGATCGGTTTTTTCTTGAAACTGGTAGACAAAACCCAAGTTGTTGTAGCCGCGAATATTGTCGGGAGTCAGTGTTATTACCCTATGGAACATGCTTTCTGCTTTTTGCCAATGACCATTAATTGCATAAAAAACCCCCAGGCTGTTGACAGCAGCCCAGTAATTGGGCTTTATTTTGATAGCTTGCTGATAAGTAGCTTCGGCTTCAACCAACTTGCCCTGGTTTTCATAGGCAATGGCCAATTCAAGTAAGGCAGCGGAATTGACCCGATCAAGCTCCAGGGCCTGTTTGAAATTAACGACGGCCTCAGGATAACGGCCGCTGCCGCGCTCGATAATGCCCATGGTGATATAGACCGGCACCAAGTTGTTGTTCAGCTTGATAGCCTGTTGACAGTTGGTTTTGGCTTCTTGTACCAACTGCGGGTCCTTGGTCAATTCGTACTTGCGCCAGAAAGCCTCGCCAAGTCCGGCAAAAGCCAGGGCGAATCCTGGGTCTTCAGCAATCGCTTTTTGAAAAAGACCGATCGCCTTGTCCAGGTTCTCCTGTTGTTCGTAGCGCAGCAAAAAGCCGCGCCCCTGCAGATAAAATTCATTGGCCAGCGGTTGTGATGTGCCGCCGGCGGCCAGGCGCGAGCGGGTATCTGGTTTCAATTCAAGTTCGAGCATGCGGGCCACTTCATCAATGGCCCGGTCTTGGAAATCGGCGCTGGCACTGATTTTTTCGCTGATGATGGCCGAGCGCAGCTGGCGCATGGCCACGGCATCGACCAGGTTGAGGATCAGGCGGTACGAATTCCTGTCCTGCTGCAGGCTGCAGGTGATGACCATGGTGACGCCCAGAGCCTTGCGGGCCTGGCCGGGCGACTTGATGTCGCTGGCGCGCACCTCGCTGGCCGGCACGATCCACATCGAGCGCTCGGTCTGCTCGATCTGGGTCAGTTTGCTGGTCAGGGTCTCCACAAGACCGACACTGAAGGCCTGGCTCGATGAAAGGTCGCCGCTGTCGCTGATCATCTCCAGCGGCAGCACGGCCAGGTATTTCTGGCTGGGCTCGTTTGAGCTCTGCAGGCGTTTTTTTATCCAATTTTGCGGGGATGGCAGGACAAGGAGCAAGGTGATTATGGCTGCAGTCGCCGCGACGATGATGAGCTTTTTTTTGATTTTTCTGAATACAGGAGCCGTTGCCGACGGCAGGCGGTACGTTTTTTCCAAATGGGCGGCGGATAAAGATTGTAAATCCGCCAGCAGTTCACGGATCTGAGGGTAGCGCTTGGCCGGGTTTTTTGCCAGGCAGCGACTGACGATATCCTGCAGCGCCGGCGGCGCATCGGGCCGGAAATTTTGCAAAGGATCGGGCTCGCGCTTGATGATGGCCTGGCTGATGGCCTGCAGGTTTTCGCCGGCGAATGGCAGTTGCCCGCTAATGATTTCGTAGAGCGTGACCCCCAGCGACCAGATGTCGCTGCGCAAATCGATGGTTTTACCGTTGACCTGTTCCGGGGACATGTAGGCAACCGTGCCCATGGCCGAACCGGCCTGGGTCAAACGCACCTGGCCGGCCAGCTTGGCCAGCCCGAAATCGATCAATTTGGCCTGGCCGCGTTTGGAAACCACCACGTTGGCCGGCTTGACATCGCGATGGACGATCCCGGCTTCGTGGGCCGCCTGCAGCCCGGCGCAAATCTGCATGGTGATACTGACAGCGTCTTTGATCGGCATGGAAAAGCCGGAAATCATGTCCTTCAAGGCAAGGCCTTCGATATATTCCATGGCGATATAGGTCTGGTCCTGCCATTCATCGATCTCGTAAATGGTGACGATGTGTTCATGGTTTAGAATGGCTGTCGCCTGAGCCTCTTGAATGAACCTCTTGCGGATTTCGGCATCGGCTGTGAGATGGATAGGCAGGAACTTCAACGCTGCCGGACGGTTGAGCTTCAGGTCAAGGGCCTTGTAAATCACGCCCATACCGCCGGCGCCGAGTTTTTCCGTTACTCTGTAGTGGGAAACGATCTGACCTATCATGAAAAATATTTTAATGGAAATGCAAAATAATTTCAAGAAAAGAAACTCATCCCAACCCCTCTCTTGTCAGGGAAAGACTTCTTACCCTTCGCAAGAGAAGGGGCGGGATGAGTATGCACTTACAGATTAAAACAAATATTTTTTTAAGAAAACTTACTACGTGTTAAAAAAAGCGGAAGAGGAAGGAAGTGGCGGATGTTCCTAAGGAGGGAGAGGGGAGATACCAGGTCCATCCTTTCCTTCCTCTTCCTATATAAAAAGGGGGGTGCTTTTAAAATATATATACGTAAATATAAAATAAAAGTTTACTAAATTCTACTCGTTTGCATCATTTCGGCCCCAGGCCCCGCTCCCCCTACGGGGGACAGACAAACCAAATCCGCCAAAGTCGGCGGTGGTTTGTGCTGCAGCTTGACAAAAAAAGCTAATGCCGTTATGATGCATCTTTAAAGGAGGCATGATGAAAAAAATAGTATTTACACTGTTTTTAGTTCTAGCTTTTTCGGTTTTAGCATCGGCTGATGTTTATATCAAGTCCAGTGTGCACACTGACGCTTTTGCCATGATGGGCAAGAACCAGCCGGCCAAGGATGAGGTCATGGAACAATGGCTTGGCAACAACCAGTTGGTCAATATTACCGGCGACAAAATCATGATTATGGATATGAACAAAAATGTAATGTTCATTGTCAATCCCAAAGAAAAATCATACGTGGAAACCACCCTGCCCCTGGACATGTCCAAGCTGGTGCCCAAGGAAATGGCTCCGATGCTGGCGATGATGAAGGTAACGGTAAAGGTCACCCCCAACGGCCAAATCCGGAAAATCAGCAACTGGAACTGCAACGGCTATGACGTTGATATGAGCATGAGCATGATGCAGATGAAAATGAATGTCTGGGCCACAACCGATGTGCCGTTTGACTGGAAAATATTTGCCAAGATGTATGCCAATGTTTCCAAGATGAGCTTCATGGACGATGCGTCTATCGCCGAATTCATGAAGATCAATGGTCATCAGGTAGCTTCGGAAATGACCATGAATGTGATGGGCGCCAACATGAAGGTTACCACCCAGGTACTGGAAATCACCAAGAAAGACGCCCCGGCCGGTGTTTATACGGTTCCCCCCGGCTTCAGCAAGAAAGACAACCTTTCCTTGCAGGACCTGCGCGGCGGTCAATAAAACAGTTCGTTAATTTTTAAATTAAAAGGGCGTCCAAGCAGCCGTCCTTTTTTTTTATTCGCTGATGCTGTTCAGGATTTTTTTCAGGGCGTTAATGACATCGGGTGGTGAGACGGGGCGGGTAGGATTGAAAATTCGTTCGGAGTCAAGGGATAGGATCTGGGCATTGACCAAGAATTTGATAATCTCATAATTTTTGTGCAGCGGCGAAAGGTCAACACTTTCGACCATGTTGGCCAGCGGCGTAAAATGCAAAGTATGGCCTTTTTTCCCGAGATAATTTATCAGGGCCTGGAGGATCACGGCAAAAGTCGCCCGGTCGGGGATAGAA
>JBAXOR010000071.1:0-6262 GCA_037133155.1 Chrysiogenales bacterium
TTGAATTTAATCGGTTACAGCCCCATTACCTGGAAATTTGTCAATATCAATAAAGCCCTTATAAAAGGAATTGAATTAAGCGTTAAAAATTCTCTTTTAAAACATTGGCAATGGGGGCTGGCATATACGTATTTAAAAACCCGGGACATGCAATATAACCGAAAACTTTTACGACGCCCGCAACATACATTTTCCACGCAACTTGCTTATCAAGGCGCCAAGTTTGATCTTTTCGCGGAAATGGTTTATGTGGGCAAACGCCTTGATTATGATGAATTGGTCTGGTCGGTTGCGGAAAATCCTTCTTTCAACACGTTCAGTTTTGTTTTTAATTTCCCCGTTGCCAAAAGGATGGACTGGTTTTTAAACATCAGCAATGCTTTTAACCGTCACTTTGAAGAAGTTTTAGGCTACCCGGCGCCATTGCGCAGAATTTTAATCGGCATCAAATACCAGGGGACAAATTGAATTTTCGCATGCCCCAGGGAGTAGCAATAAAAAAACTGTTTTTATTGGTTATCTTTTTTACATTTACCACTACTATTTTTTCGCAAAGGGTCATATCCATGGCTCCGGCCTTAACAGAGATCGTTTTTGCACTGGACAAAGGGAATATGCTGGTTGGGGTTACGAAATTTTGTGATTATCCTCAACTCGCCCAAAAAATCGCTAAAATCGGCGGTTACTTCGATGTGAACATGGAAGCCCTCCTGGCCTTGGCTCCAGAAATTGTCATTGCCTATCCCGAGCAGTATTCCCAAGTTAAATTTTTAGAGTCACGGGCGATTGTGCTGATAGTAAAACACCAATGCCTGGCTGATCTGTATCAATCAATTTTTATGATTGGCCGCGCCCTGCATGGTGAAAATGAAGCCAAGAGCATGGTTTTTGCCATGCAAAAAAAACTGGCAGATATTGCCAATAGTGTCAACGGAGGAAAAAAAGTACGTACATTGATCATTGCCGGCCGCAACGCCGATGAACTGAAAAACATGTATATTATCGGTAAAAATGATTTCCTGAATGAAATCATGGAAATTGCCGGTGGGGAAAATGCCTATCAGGGTGCAATCAATTATCCCAACATATCGATGGAAACAGTTATTTTTCTGAATCCGGACTTCATCCTTGAAATCTCAGCTCATTATGAGGGTATCAGCGACGAAAAAGTATTTAAATTGTGGAGCCCGTTCAAGATGCTCAAGGCTGTTCAAAACAGACAAATTTCAATAATAAAACAATCATTTTGGCTAAGGCCCGGGCCGCGGGTCGGGTTGATCGCCGAGGAATTGGCCCGAATTTTTTCCTCGGCTGTAAATCCGAAGAAATCTATTAATGCTGATTAATGCATGATTAAAGCAGTGAACTTGGGTTATTCGCTTGGCCATAAACCTATTTTGCAAAATATGGATTTTTCTTTAAATGAAAACGATTTCGTCTTGATTTTCGGACCGAATGGAGCGGGAAAATCTACCCTTTTAAAGTTATTGGCCGGGATCATTCCCGCCAAACAAGGTGACATTTTTATCGGCCGGAAAAACATTTTAAACTATACAAAAAAGGAATTGGCCACTCAGGTCGCCTATTTGCCCCAGTTTGACGAATTCAGTTTGCCGCTGCTGGTCAGGGATGTCTTGCTTTCCGGCCGGTATCCATACCAGTCATTTTTCAGGAAATATTCCCGGCAGGACCATGAAATTATTGAAAAAACCGTTGAACGCTTTGCCTTGGCTGACTATGTCGAGCGCAATATCCAGACATTGAGCGGCGGTGAAAGAAAAAAGGTTTTGCTGGCCAGCGCTTTCATTCAAGATGTCCCGCTCATTTTGTTGGATGAGCCGTTAAATTTTTTAGACCCGGCCAGCGCCATGCAGGTGGTTAAAATGCTCAAGGAATTTCATGAGCAAGGGAAAACAATCATAGTGGTTTCCCATTTAATCCAAAATATTTTCCCCCAGGCCAATAAAATGCTGGCCCTGAAAAATGGCAAAACTCATTATTTTGGCTTAAAAAAATTTTCCCAAAAATTGTTCCATGAAATTTACCAGGTATCGGTTAAACGTGTTTTTGTGGAAAACAAGGAAATTATTTATATCAATGAGTAAAAAAATTTGCTTGCTTGGTATTTTTGTTTTTTTATTATTGATATTAGTTCCGTTTTTGGGTATCGTGTCCATCAATTGGCAAACTATTCTCAAAAACAATTCCAACAGTTTTATTTTTTGGCAATTGCGTATTCCACGTACCCTTTTGGGATTTGTGGCCGGCGGTATTTTGGCACTGTCCGGTTTGGTCTGTCAAAATTTATTTAAAAACAACCTGGCCACTCCGGATCTCTTGGGTATTTCTTCCGGGGCGGCAGCGGGCGCCGTTTTGGCATTGAAATTTAATCTTTTTGTTTCATTTTTAGGCCTTGGCGGAATAGTTTTATTTTCATATCTGGGCGCTTTGTCATCGGTTTTGCTGGTCCTGCTCATTTCCAGGATGGTGCGCAATACTTCGCTCTATACTTTTTTAATGTGCGGGGTGGCTCTCAATTTTTTTTATTCGGCAATGATTGTATTTTTTCAATATTTGTTCGATTTTTCCAACACTTTTTCACTCCTGCGCTGGCTTATGGGGGGAATTTCCGTGGTAGGTTATCATGAAATCATTTTCTTAAGTGTTTTGCTGTTGATTTTTTTGTTGGCAATATTTCTTTTTAAAAAAGAGTTTTTATTGATTTCCGGCGGGGATCATTTCGCTCAAAGCCGGGGTTTGCCAGTTGTTCATTTTCGGATCTATTCTTTTGTGGGTTTAGCGTTTATTGTCGGCGCGGTTGTTTCGATTTGCGGTCCCATTGGTTTTGTTGCCCTTATCGTGCCGCATATTTCAAGGTTATGGGGCAGGAGCAATTATGGCGAGACGGTTGTTTTTTCAATATTGCTGGGCGGTGGTTTTTTGGTCGTGGCTGATTTTTTAGCACGGATAGTGATTCCACCGATTGATATTCCGGTCGGGATCATCACATCCCTGTTTGGCGCTCCTTTCTTTTTATTGCTTATTATTTCGCAATTGAAAAAAGCAGAATAATTTACTCCAGATTGAATATCGTAAATAATTTTTTGCTATAATAGCAATCAGGAAATGATTTTGCATAAGCATTACATGATGAAAAATGAAAACACACATTGAAATAAACAGAGCCAATTTGCTGCACAATTTAAAAGTGTTCAAGGAAATCACCAAAAAAAAATTAATGTTTGTGGTCAAGGCCAATGCGTACGGGCATGGTTTAAATGAAATTATTGATATCAGTAAAGAATTGCCTTATGTGGATTATTATGCCGTGGATTCTGTGGCGGAAGCCTTATTGATAAAATCCCGGCAGCAAAAAAAACCGGTCCTGATTCTGGGTTGGAGCGATCGGGCCGAATTGACGGAATTGATTGCCAATGGTTTTGAGACGGTTATCCCATCAACTGAACAGTTACGATTAGTCAGGGAAATTGCCAAAAAATTCAAACGTAAAGCTTTGATCCACTTGAAGATTGAAACCGGCACCAATCGCCTGGGTATTGAGCCGGGAAAGGTTATGCAATTACTGAGCAATTTTCCCGATCCCCAACTGGAACTAAAAGGAATTTATTCGCATTTCGCCAATATCGAGGATACCACCGATCCAACTTTTGCCCAGGAACAACTGGCCCTTTTCAATGCGGTTCTTAAGCATGTCCCGCCAGGCAGGACACTCAAACACTTCTCCAGTTCGGCTTCCAGCCTGCTCTTTCCGAAAACATTCTTTGATATTGTGCGGGTGGGAATTTCAGCTTACGGGTACTGGCCTTCCAAGCAAACCCATGCCTTGTATCTGGAAAAAAATCAAAAAAAGATAAATTTCAAACCTGTTTTAAGCTGGTACGCAAAAGTAGCCCAAATCAAGCAGATCAAGAAAGGTTCGGCGATTGGTTATGGACTTACCTATCGGACCTACAACCAGGTGAAAATTATTGTTGTCCCGGTGGGCTACTACGATGGCTATGACCGGAAACTTTCCAACATATCGCAAGTATTGGTCAATGGCGTTAAAGCTCCGGTTCGAGGCCGGGTTTGCATGGATATGTTCATGGTTGATGTTTCGCATATAAAAAATGTAAAAATCAACGATCAAGTGATCCTTCTGGGGGAAGAGAACCGCGAGAACATTAATGCCGACATGCTAGCCGAATTGGCCGGAACCATTAATTATGAAATGTTGGCACGGATCAATCCGTTGCTCCCGAGAGTTATTGTTTGAAAATGAGTGACGCTAAATCTTTTTTTAAAGAACTTTTAAATTTATCATATCGTTTATAGGTGTGTATGGATATTATAGAAATCTTATTGAGGTGCAGAAATGGCGATCAGGAGGCTTGGAATATGTTAATTAATGCTTATTCCAAAGCGGTTTACAATATCGCCTTGAATTTTTTTGCCGACAGAGACATCGCCGCCGATGTGACGCAAGATATTTTTTTGAAAGTTTATCAGAATTTAGAAAAATTCAAAGAGGAAAAAAATTTCACTGCCTGGCTTTTTACCATTTCGCGAAACTACTGCATCGATTATTGGCGAAAAAATAAAAAATATATTTTAAATAATCAGGAGCTGGATGACAAGGTTAGCGTTCCTGGGCCGACTCCAGAAGATAATTCAGTCAGGGAATCGGAACTTGTGGAACTGCGGAAAAGAATAGCGCAATTGGAACCCGAATTAAGGGTGATCTTAATTTTGCGCGACATTCAGGATTTGTCATATCAGGAAATTGCTCACAAATTTTCCATCCCCGAAGGCACGGTGAAATCTCGTATCAATCGGGCCAGGTTAAAATTAGCCCAGTCTTATATGCGGGGGGAACAATGATCCATAAATGCAAAGAAATCGAATCGCTGCTTTCGGTTTTTCTGGAGAATGAATCATCCCCGGCAGAGGCAAAGAATATAACTGAACATTTGGCGGCTTGCCCCCATTGTCTTGATTTAAAAGAAAAACTGGAAGAAATATTATTAAAAATGGCGGATCTGCAGGAAGATGTGCCATTTTTTCTAAAAAACAGGCTTTTCAATATCCCGGAAATTTCCGAAAAAAAGAAATTTGCAAAAATCATTTATTTCCCCAAATGGCTGGCCGCTGCAGTCGGGACAATCATCCTGTTTTTAAATTTGTTTTATTTTACCAACATTTTCCCCTCGGTTAATCGCGAAATGCATTTGGTGGTTGGCTCCATTGAAACATTCGTTGTCAAAACCGGAGGCTGGTTTGAGAAAATCAAAGAATCCAAGGATTTGCTTTTGTTCACTTTTTTTAATAAAAAAGCCGGCGAAAGCAAAGATGAAAAAATAAATTCGGACTTTAATTTAATTAAAGGTTTAAGCAAAGGAGGAAAAAATGGATAACAATCAAAATCCGATCAAGGGTCAAAAAGAAAAAAATCCGTCTTTGGCTGCTTTTCTGGCGATATTTCCCGGCATGGGGGCCATTTATAATGGCAACATCATCAAGGGTATTACTTATATGTTGATTTTTGCAGTTTTAATTGTTCTAACCGATAACGCCAATGAGCCAGACGCGATTGTCTTTGGTTTGCTGATCGCCGGTTTTTTTATTTTTCAGATCATAGACAGCTTTAATGAAGCGGGCAAGATTAATCAGAATGTCCTGGCGGAAGAAAACCCGACAAGCAATAAAGAAGACCTTTCTTTGTTTTCGGCAATCGTTGTACTGGTAATCGGAATTGTCTTTCAATTGGCTAACTTTGATTTGATCACCCATCGCCAAGTTACGCGCTTGTGGCCGTTGGTACTGATCATTTTCGGCATCAAGATTGTTTACAATTATTTTAAAAAAGAGGAGAACACAAATGGCAAAAGCTAAAAAGGAATCACTTTTCTGGGGATTCATTATTCTGGTTTTGGGTGTGCTTTTTTTAATGAAAAACTTTGGATTGGAAATCAATGTCTGGCATTTGATCGGGAAATACTGGCCGTTGATCCTGATTTATATCGGCTTGAAAAATATTTACCTTTTCACAAAAAAAAATCAATGAAAAAAAGAGAAATTGTTCTTGTTGTTTTATTGATAATTTTCGGCTTCATCTATAATGTTGTCCAGAAAAATAAAATCAGATTTATCGATGATTTTTCTACATATTTTAATGAAAGGCGTTTAATTGGCGAACAATACATGGAGTTTCCTCAAAAAGAAAGGATTTTTCCAACGACAAATAAAATTACGATCAAGAATC
>JBAXOR010000072.1:0-6252 GCA_037133155.1 Chrysiogenales bacterium
ACCTGACGGCCCTGCTTTACGCCCGCCAGGCAGCAGTAGCCAACAGAAAAAACACCGAATACCAGAGGTGGCATGAATTTATTAAAACCAATTTTACGGATCGGCTCACGCTTTCAGGAGATTGAATTTTCATTTCTCCTGGCCTGGGCTTTGCTATTTCCCGCCAAGCAGTCCTATCTCTATTATTTCGGTTTCGCCGCGCTGCTGGTATTGTTTTCCCTGAAAAAAATCTTTACCCTGAAAAACATTTCCTGCATGCGTGTTTCCGTCTTCCTGCTGCTGTTTAACCTGCTGCTGATCGGCAGCGCTTTTTTTTCGCGCCATCCCGGCCGATCACTTTTATTTGTCTGTGATATTTTTCTGCTGTCGCTCTGGTTTTTCCTTTTTGATATTGAAAAAATTGACGTGCACCGCTACCTGCGCCTGTTGGCCTACGTGATATCGCTATCCTCTCTGCTGATTGTCGTTTTATTTGTTTTCCAAAGCGGCCGTGTTCCAACGGGGACGATTTTCAACAACCCCATCCTGCAAGGCATCGCAGCGGCTCTGGCTGTCCTGTTTTTTCTCCAGGCGCTTTTGCAAAAGTTCACCTATGCTGGACTGGCGCTGCTGCTCATCAATGGCGCGGCGGTGATTGTCAGCGCCTCCAAAGCGGCTTCCCTGGGCCTGGCTTTGTTCTCCGTTGCCATGATCCTGGCCAGGAAAAAAAAGTGGATCATTTATTTTGTTGCGCTCATCCTCTTGCTGCTGCTTATTCCCAATCCTATTAAGCATAATGTGGGGCATTCGCTGTACCAGGATCCCTATGTTTTAAACCGCCTGGATATATGGAACATGTCGGCCCGCATGTTCCGCGCTCACCCCTGGACCGGGGTGGGGCCCGACCTGTTCAACGAGGCGGCGCGGCGTTTTAATTTTCCCCAGGAAAAAGGACCGGCCCGTTTTGGCAAACTGCCCGAATCGCCGCACAGCGATTATTGGAAAATCATTGCTGAAAACGGATCAGCCGGCCTGATTTTTGTCGTGCTGTTTTTATTTTTCACTATCCGCCGCCTGTTGGCGCCGCCCTGGTCAGATTTGCCCAAAGTGCTGCTGGCCTTTCTATTGCTGCAAATGCTGTTTTTTAATTTTATTTTCAATTTCTTTTTTCTGCTGGTTTTTCTTTTTCTGCTCTATGTTGTTTTTTGGCGGCGTTTGCTTTTTGTTTCACTCGCTCCCGCTTTCAAGATCTTTTTGTCAGGATTGTTGTTATTAATTTTTGTCGTTTTTTATTTGCTGCCCTTTGCTGCCGACCAATTGCTGGGAACTGCGGCTGCGGAAAAAAACCTCGTCCAACGCTTTGCATTGTTGAACCGGGCCGCCCTATACAGCCCGCTCGACGAGCGTGTGCCCCTGGCGCGCGCCCAAATACTGCGCGGGTTTTTTAAAATCACCGCCAACCTGGAGGCCTGGGAAGCCGCCTGGGAAGATTCTCGGGTTGCCCAAAAACTTGATCGCAACAGCAGCGAAGCTTGTCTTTTGGAATCGGGGCTGTTTCAGGATATTTTGGAAAAAAAGATTATGTATCCGGCTTTGGCGGAAGAAATATTAGCCCCGTTGCGCCGGGCCGAAAAACTTGAGCCGTTCAACCCATTCTTGAAACTGCAACAGGCGCTGATTCTGCGCGAGTTTGGCCGTCCACAGGAAGCGCGGCACAAGGCGCTTGCCGCTCTGGAACTTGAGCCGGACTATGTTGCGGCCCTGTTTTTCATGCAGCAAATGGCTGGTTCTCCGCCAGGAGATGCCGCCTTTCAAAAGCGCATTGCGCAAATCCGGGCCAGGGTAAAGACCCTGCAGGCCAAACCCGGTTCTTACCTGTACGATTTGCATTGCTTGCCGGATAAAAGCGGCGCAAAACAATGATCAGTCGCTTTGGGCTTCCAGGCGGATGAAAACGTAAGGGTTGCGAAAGTCGTTGGTGCGGATCTTGACCATGTTATTGAAAGTCCCTTTGGCAAACGGGGTGAAAGTGAGGGTGATTTCAGTCGTCTTCCTGGCGGCCAGGATATTGGTTTTAAACTGCAAAGAGACCTCGGGGTTGCAGCTGATTTCAATTATGCGCAAATCAGTGCTGCCGCTGTTGCTCAGGTTGAGCTTGCGGGTATAGGTTTTTCCGACCGTCACCATCTCGAAATTAATGCGTTCGGGTTTGAGGTCGGCCTGGGCGAAATCCTTGATCATCACGGTGCCGCTGATGGTCAGGCGGGTTTCCGCAGCGTTGGGATCGTTGCTGGTCACGGTGATGGTTTTTATGACCTTGCCGTTGTAGCCGCTGGTATTGAATTTGCTTGCGATCGTGCCTTTTTCTCCGGCTTTATATTCTTTTTTGGCCAATGCGGTCGTGGTGCAGCCGCAGGCCGGGATGACATTTTTTATGATCAACAAATCGGAACCGGTGTTTTCAAAATCAAAGTTACTGTCCACAATTTTGCCGCTTTCCACTTCGCCGAAATCAATGGTCGTACTTTTGAATTTAATGGCCGGATTGGCAAATATCTGCAGCGCTGCCAATAAAACAAATGAAGCGAAAATAAATTTTTTCATTTTTCCTCCAAATCCTTGATCTTTTTTTCAATGAGACGCAATTTATCCTTCCAAGCGGCCAAATTCCTGGCCAAAACCATGTTCTTGCGCCAAGCGCCGATCTCTTGATGCGGGATGCCGGCGACGATCATTTTGGTTTTAACCGATCCGGTGACGCCGCTCTTGGCGGCGATCATGACGTTATCGGCGATTTTGACATGGTCGGCGATGCCCACCTGGCCGCCCATGACCACTCCGGCGCCGATTTCGGTGGAACCGGAAATGCCGGTTTGGGAGGAAATGGCGGTGTTTTTGCCGATGCGGACATTATGGCCGATCTGGACCAAATTATCAAGTTTCACGTTTTCGCTCAAGACGGTTTCCTCGATAGTTGAACGATCAATGCAGGTATTGGCTCCGATTTCACAACCAGAAGCGATAAGCACCTTGCCTTTTTGCGGGATTTTTACCGGCGTGCCGTCGGCGTTATGGCCGTAGCCGAAGCCGTCGGCGCCGATGACCGCTCCGGGATGGATGATCACCCGGTCGCCGATCTCCACGTTTTCGCGGATGACGACGTGGGAATAGATCAGGCAGTCGCGGCCGATTTTGACGTCGCGATAGATGACCACCCCGGCGTGAATTTCCGTGTTTTCGCCGACCTGGCTGTTGGCGCCGACATAAGAAAAGGGGCCGATACGGACATTGTCCGCCAGCCGGGCTTTTTCCGAAATACTGGCGTTGGCGGCAATGCCCGTGCAGAAAGGCTGCTGCGGATGAAAAAAATCCAACAGCGTGGCAAAAGCCAATTGGGGATCGGCGGAATAAACCAGGTTCGGGTACTTGATGCTGCTGTCAGCGGCCACGATCAGGGCCCCGGCTTTAATGTCCGAAAGGTCCAGGTCTTCCTTTCCTTTGGCCACAAAAGCGATTTCGGTGTGGCCGGCTCTTTGAAACGCCTGGACGCCGGTAATCTCGCGGGCGGGATCTCCCCGCAACCGGCCGGCAACGATTTCAGTGATTTTTTTCAGGTTTGCCATTTTCCTCTTTGTCCAGCAGAAATGTAAATTTTGCGCCGTAGAGCATGATGCTCATGGTCAATTCCATCCAGAATCCGAAAAGAATAATGGCCACGATGGGGCTTTCGATTTTCCTGAGGACGGATACGTGGATCAGATAATACGTATAGGCCCTTTTGAGCAATTCCCAGAGAGAGGCCGAAAAAATCGCGGCGATCAACGCGGCGCCGGTCTTGATTTTCTTTTCCGGGATCCATTTGAAAAGTATGAAAAAAAATAAAAAAGTGACCAGGAACGGAAAAATAAATTTCATGAGCAGGGTGTCCATGAAATGGACGAAGGCCGGGTCAATATGTTTTTTGAAAAACAGGCTCTCTGCCGCCAGGGTGTTGATGGTCGATATCAGGCCGGTGAACAGGAATGAAAAAACGATCAGGATGCCGACAATCACCAGCAGACCGAATTCCTTGATCCTCCTGAATAAAATACCGTGCTTGATTTTGATAAAGAACATGTCATTGATGTAGTGGATCATTTTCTTAAAAACCAGGATGCCCAGGAACAGAAATATTCCCAATCCGACCAGGCCCAGGTCTTCGACCTGGGCGGCCAACTCGCCGGCTTTTTGAAAAAAGATCGGGGCGATTTTTTGAATGAATTCGGGAGAAAAAGGGTACATGTTTTTGACGGCGTTGCCCGGGTCGCCAACAAATTTGTTAAAAATAAATGAGAAAAAAATCAGCAGGAAAAACGAGGAAAAAATTGAATAGTAGGCAAGGATCGATGATTTGTCGATCCCGTTTTCGCTCAAAAAAAATTTCAGCGCCAGCCAGATGCTTTTCACAATCTTGCATGGCGTTAAAGCATTATCATATTTTTTCATTGGCTGAAATGAGGGAAGGCTGTTCACCTTCCCCAATTTTTATGGCTAACGTACCGTGTAATTACCCCATTTGACAAAGAAAAGGATAAGGTCGATCAGCAGGACATAAATGACCAGGGATTCCATCAGGGCCAGGGCGATGATCAGCAGGCCGCGAATCGAATCGGCTGAGGCAGGGTTGCGGGCGATATTGTCCGCGGCGGAGCGAAAAGCCCTGGATTGACTTAAAATTCCCACGATGGCCGCCAGGGTCAGGCAAACACTGCCGATGAGGGTCGTCCAGAAAAACATCGATGACGTGATCCCGGGCTTGTCTAAGCTCTGGGCCGGGAGCGCTGAGGCCAGGGCGAATAGTCCCAAAACAGCTAAAAACGATTTTTTTCTCATATTTATTGTCCTCCTAAATATTTTTAATGTTCCGAAGCCACGGCGCCGGCGAGATAAACGCTTGACAGCATGATGAAAATATAAGCCTGCAAAAGGGAAGTGAAAATTGCCATGGCCATCATTGGCAGCGGCGCGATAAAAGGGACCAGCGATACGATAATAATGATAACCAAATCTTCACCGAAAATATTGCAGAAAAGCCTGACCGTCAGCGACATCGGCCGGGAAAAATGGGAAATGATTTCGATGGGCGCGAACAGCCAGGCCAGCCACCAGGCCGGCCCGGTGAAAGTTTTTAAATAGCCGAAAAAGCCATGTTTCTTAACTCCCTGGGTATGGTAATAAAGAAAAATGAATATGGCGCAGCCGGCCGGAACGTTCATGTTGGCCGTGGGCGAACTCATTTCCGGGAGCAGACCGAGCAGGTTGGCCAGGGCGATGAACAACCCCAAAGTGCCCAGGGCCGGTATGAATTTCCGGCCTTCTTTGCCGATCATATCGTCAACGTGGTTTCTGAAGAACAGGTAAATTGTTTCCAGCAGGGCCTGCATTTTTTTTGGAAACAGGGACAGGTTCCTGACTGTGAGCTTGAAAAAAATAACCAGGATCACGGTGACGATCAATGCCATGATCAAGTGAGCGGGAATGGGGTCGGCGTGCAGGCGGAAACCCAGAGCATGAGCAATGAAACGGATCAGGCGGTTGATCAGGCCGGCAACCAGGGGGTTATGTTCCATTGGCTAACTTCCCGTATAATTGGATCAGGCCTTCAATCGTGATGGCCAGATAAATGGTGGCAATGCCCTGAATGAAAAAAACAATCCCGATTTTTGTCAGGCGGCTGAGCGCGTAAAAAGTACCGGCTATGATCAGCAGTTTTGCCTGGGCTAATAAAAAAAACATCATTTTTCCTTTGCCTTTTTTCAACATTCTGTCGGTCGATTGTATCAGTAATACAAACCCAACGATACTGATGGC
This sequence comes from Chrysiogenales bacterium, assembly GCA_037133155.1. Lineage (GTDB taxonomy): Bacteria > Acidobacteriota > Aminicenantia > UBA2199 > UBA2199 > UBA2199. Next base: position 5,830 of record JBAXOR010000072.1, read on the forward strand.
GGCGCCCGTGAGGGAAATTATACAATAAACAATGCTTTTTGTAAAAATAAAAATTATAATCAGGGAAACGATTTCTGCGCCAAGCGCCTTGACGACCAGCTTGGAGAGGATGTCCGGTTTATTTTTTTTGTTCATGGGAGCGGCTGACGGCGAACAAGTTGACGAATCCGGCCAGGATGCCGTAAATGATGAAAATGATGGTTAAATAGGGCTCTGTTTTCAGCCATTTATCCAAAAAATAACCGATAGCGAACCCGACCAAAATGGAACTGGGAAACATCAGGCCAACCGCGGAGTAAGCGGCCCATTTTTTCTTGTCTGGCAACGGCGGCATGTCTTTCAATACTCACGCCTTGGCAAAAAAAATATTGCGCCGTTCAGCCCAGCTGCGCTGCGAAGTCCCCTGCAAAGGGGGGATAAGTA
>JBAXOR010000073.1:0-6249 GCA_037133155.1 Chrysiogenales bacterium
TGAACTTTCATCGGCCCAGTTTTTCACTCAGATTTAAAAATTCCAGGACAAAATTTTCCATCATGGCTATCAGTACTTTGAGGTTGTTGAGCAATAAGTTGTAAAAAATAACCGCCGGAATGGCGGCAAAACGTCCCAGGGCTGTGGCGATCAGGGCTTCGGCAATTCCGGGAGCCACGGTGGCCAGGTTGGCGTTCATCTGAATCCCGATCTGCTGGAATGAACTCATGATGCCCCAAACAGTCCCGAAAAGTCCGATGAATGGCGTAGCCGAGGCGCAGGTGGCCAGAAAGCCGTTCAGCCGTTCAAAACGTGTGATCTCGGAATTGGAAGCCCGGAGAAGTGCCCGGTGCACGCTTTCCAGGTCCAGCTTCGCCAATGTCTGCGAGCTGCCTGTTTGCTGGGAAATTTCCCGGTAGCCGAAACGGAATATTTCACCCAAAGGGTTGTTGCCGTACAGGGATTTGGTGTTATTGATTTCGCTGAAATTCTTGTTTTTTTTAAAGAATTCCAAAAAACGCAGGCTGTTTTTTCGGGCCCGGCGGTATTCCATGAGTTTGAAAATAATGACCGCCCAGGATATGATGGAAAAAGCCAGCAGCAGCAGCAAGACCAATTTGACCACAACTGATGCGTTTTTAATCAAATAAACAAAATCGCCATTGTGGTTTACAGGATTAATCAGGAACAGTATGTGTTTCATTACCTTATTTTTACCACAAATTTCCGTTTTTATCAATGATCTGGAGCTGCTCAAATCGGCCCTTGGCTTTCCGGCGGCGACATTTGCCGGCGATTTCCTCCATGCCGATATCTGCGAAATGGCCGCCGCTTACCTTTTTCATATCGTCAAGAATCACCCTTTCATCGACGGCAACAAGCGCATTGGCACTGTAGCGGCTTTGGTTTTTCTGATTTTAAATGGTTGCGATTTCAATGCTCCGGAAAACAAGCTAGTCGATGTTGTCGTGGCCATCGCTGCCGGAAAAATGGCCAAGGCCGAACTGGCTTTGTTTTTCAGGAAATGGGTGAAGAAGAGGGCGGGGAAAATGATGTAGCGACTGCCCCGCCAGGGGGAAACCCGCCCGGAAATAAAAAAATAGAAAGGCGGGAGGGTTACACCCCAAGGGGGTTAAACCCTCCCCTACATGCCCGTTTTCCGATTCTTTGTTTGGGTCATTTGGTCATTGGTAATTGGTGCTTATTTGGAATTTGGTGTTTGGTGCTTGGAATTTTATTCTTCCGAATGTCACATTTTTCCCCATTGCCTTTTGTTGCATTTAGTCTCTTCGTTGTCCTATAATCTGTTTTAATTTCCTTATGGGTAATGAAAAAATCAGCATCGTCCAAAATTCGCCCTCAGGGCCACCGGCGGGAGCTTGGTTAAGAATATTTCGGTGACTCCGGGGTCTTGCATTATAACAAAATAGATTTCTCCGACCTACTTGGAAGCATTTTTGTGTTTTGGCTTGGGCGAAAAGTAATAATGAAAGACCTGACAGCGAACCTCCTTTGGCGAATAAAAAAAGGAAGATCATGAAAAAACATTCGTTGTTGTTCAATTTCTTGTTGTTTGCTTTTGTGGTTTTTTCACAATACTCGCAAGAATTTATTGATCAATCGACAGTAAAAGATATTGACGGCAATGTTTATCAGACCATCAGAATCGGCGATCAGACCTGGATGGCTGAAAATTTGAAAACCACCCATTACCGTGATGGTGCACTTATTCCCAATGTCCCGGAGCAGGGGGCTTGGAGCCGGCTGAAGACCGGGGCGTTGTGCTGGTATGAAAACGATCCGTTATCCTACAAGGACGTGTACGGTGCGTTGTATAATTCTTATGCCGTTGCCGATATCCGGAAGTTGTGCCCGCCCGGCTGGCATGTTCCGACCATCGATGAATGGCGAAAATTGGAAAAATACCTGGGTGGCGGAGACGTAGCCGGGGGCAAAATGAAGGATAACGCTTCCCGCCTCTGGAAGGCCCTCGATCCCGAGGCGAATAATTCCAGCGGTTTTGCGGCTGTACCGGCCGGTGGTCGCGGGCGCATGGGAAGTTTCGGCGAAGGCGGCTATTATGTGACCTGGTGGACGTCGACTGCGGATGGCGCTGACTTTGCCTGGCATTGGGGTCTCCATCCCGACCAGGCCGCTACCAGAAGCAATCCGGGTCATAAAGCAAGCGGTTTTTCGGTCAGGTGCGTAAAGGATGAATAGAGGGCAAAAGGGACAGACTGGGAGGTTTGGGGACGGTGCCCCCTTCGGGGACAGACAAATTAGATCCGTCCACTGCATGTCCGGATAATTTATGCTGCTTGACTTTGTCATAATCTGTGTGGCAATTGAGGTCAAGTCTTACATTATGGCTTTTTAAAATAGATAAAAGTATGATTGCATGATCCCAACTTCTCTTCGATCCTGAAGCTCCCGAAACTAAAATGCGAGACATAAGATTTGTAGCAGCACATCGGGGCGGACTCCTGAAAAAGGAACAGCACTATCAGTTAATCAAATGGGCTTGCGACTGCGCTGAAAATGTTTTGCCGCTTTTTGGCGAAAAAATAGATGAACGACTGAAAAAGGTTCTGTGGATTGCAAAAGAGTGGACAAAAGGGAACGTTTCGGTCGGTGATGCAAGAAAAGCTTCATTGGGTGCCATTGCGGTGGCAAACGAATCTTCAAATCCGATGGCCGTTGCCGTGGCCCGTGCCGTCGGGCACGCTGTTGCCACCGCCCATATGGCCGACCATTCATTGGGCGCAGCGGTGTATGCTTTGAAAGCCGTGAAATATGCGGGCAAATCAGTAGCTGAAGAAAGAAAATGGCAAAATGAACAATTGCCGTCAGAAATTATGGAGCTTGTCCTGACCGCAAGGATTAAAAAAGAGCAGGGATTTAAAGACTTGAAAAAAAAGATTTAAACTGAATGAATAAAAACCGGGAATGGATTGCAAAAAGGCAAAATATTTTTTGTTTAGAAAATCGAGCCGGGAGTAGAAGATGCTAACTGTTTCCATTCAAACCATCACTTTACTACTGCAAATCGCATTTTGGGTGGGCGCCGTCACCGACGGTCTGGCCGTAATTCCCATGCTGTCGCGGCGCATCGGTGCCGCGCTGTTCGGTGGTGATTCGAACCGCAATAACATGGAGAGTCGTTTCGCCTGGGGTGTTGGCGCCGCGTTGATGGCCGGCTGGACGCTGCTCCTGCTCTGGGGCGCGGCAAGTCCGATCGCGAGGCGGGATATCCTGTTGCTGACCGTATTTCCCGTCATTACCGGAATCGTCCTGACCACCGTGGTTGCCGCCCGCCGCGGCCTTATTTCGCTGTCGCGTACGATTCCTCTTTGGATCCACCTTGGCCTTGTCAGCATGTTCTACATCATGGTATATATACTCTCCATTCCCTTTGCCCAAAGCGGCGCAAAATAATTGGGAACGCCCATTAGAAGGTAAGTGCCAAGTAGGTAGAAGATAACTACCAAGGATGCAAAGTATACTTGCGAATATACTTGACAAAAACAGAAAATTATATTATTTTAAAATACGCAGGAGGATAAAATGCCGCAAATTTCTTTGTATATCGATGAGCCCACCTTGAAAAAAATCGAGAATGCTGCGCAAAGGCAGCGTGTATCCATCTCAAAGTGGGTTGCCGACCAACTGCGTTCCCGGATAGACCCGGTTTACCCGGTTCATTATGAAGATCTTTTCGGGTCAATTGCTGATAAATCCTTCACAAGGCCTCGGGAACCTTTGTTTGCTGCAGACACCAAGAGAGAAGGCTTTTAAATGTATTTCCTTGATACAAACACCTGTAAATATTTTTTAAATGGGAAATACGAGAGTTTAAAAGCCAAGATACTATCCACTCCCCCCAATGAGATATCCATTCCCGCAATTGTAAAAGCCGAACTCCTGCTGGGAGCATATAAAAGTCAAAAGAAAAAAGAGAATGTTGAAAAAGTCGAAAAATTGCTTGAGCCCTTTGAAGTAGTCCCATTTTTCGATCTGATAGCGTATGTTTATGCAGACCTAAGAAATGGAACAGAGAAAGCAGGCGAAAATGTTGGCCCCAATGATTTGTTAATTGCCTCTATCGTAAAGTTTCATGATGGGATTTTGGTAACCAATAATGTAAAAGAATTTGCAAGGATTAAAGGCTTAAAAATAGAGAACTGGGCAAAATGATTTTACCTGTTCTTTTTCCAGCGGAAATAGTGAATGCAATCGTTTTAGAATTTTTAAGAGAAAACAAGGAGAAGCAAGCATGAATTTTTACGAGTTGATCAAGATCAGGCAAAGCGTGCGCCAATACCGGCAGCGGCCGGTCCCGCGCGAACTGCAGGCAACGCTGATCGAGGCCGTGCGCCTGTCGCCCTCGGCCAGCAATTCCCAGCCCTGGAAGCTGATCATGGTGGACGATCCCGAGCTTCGCTCCCGGGTGGCTCAGGCTACTTTCAGCAAAACCGTCACCTTTAACCGCTTCGTCCTTGAAGCGCCGGTTATCGCCGTATTTGTGACCGAAAAAGCCGGCTTCATCACCCAGGTTGGCGCCATCCTGAAGAAGCGCCAGTTCTCCCTGATCGATATCGGCATCGCCGCCGCCCATTTTTGCCTGCAGGCGGCGGAGCTCGGCCTGGGGACGTGCATCCTGGGCTGGTTCGACGAGAAGCGGATCAAGCGGCTGCTGCGCATCCCGGCAGGGAGGAGGATCGGCCTGCTGGTCACTCTGGGCTACGCCGTTGAGGGCTACCCACTGCGGGAAAAATCGCGCAAAAGCACCGATCTCATGAGCTGTTTCAAGTCTTATTGATAGCTGCTCCCGAAATATGGGGACGCTTGCCTTTGTGACTCTAAAAAAACAACAAGCAAAAAATAAAGTAGGATCAGTGAGGAAAGCATGACGATAAATCGGCAGGTGAAGACAGCTATGGTTTTGGGGATCGGCACGCTGGTCGCGGTTTTTATCAGCCTCTTGGCGCTGAGCGATATCTACCATGGCGAGAGCGATCTTTGTTTGGAGTGGATGGCTCTGCGGATCTGTTTCGCGATGATCTTCATCTTTCAGGTTTTCGCGCTGGGCACCTTCTGGAGAGTGATCCGCAGGAAAAATGGCGACGGCCAGCGGTAAACATGAATAACAAAGCTTATTTTAAGGATAAAGTAATCATCATCACCGGCGCATCGGGCGGTATCGGCCGGGCGGCGGCGTTGGTTTTTGCGCAGTGCAAGGCCAAGGTCGTGCTTGCCGCCAGAAATGAAGAAAAACTGGAAGCGTTAAAAGAAGAGATCCTTGGGCAAGGCGGGCAGGCATTGCCGATCAAAACGGATATCTGCTTATTCTCCGCTACGCAAAGCATGGCCAGGGAGGTGATCGCCAAATGGGGCCAGATCGACATATTGATTGCCTGTGCCGGTCAGTACGTCCAGGATGCTCCCGGCGAGATCGATCTCCAGGCGTACGAGCGGTCCATGGCTGTGAATTTCATGGGCACGCTGCATGCCGTTAAAAGTGTCCTTCCGGAAATGCGGTGCCGCGGCCGGGGGCACATCGTAATCGTGAACAGCCTGGATGCCAAGAAAGGCATCGTCGGCGACGGCCCCTATGTGGCCGCCAAGGCCGCGTTGGACGGATTCGGGGATGTCTTGCGCCAGGAACTCAAGGGAAAAGGGATCCGGGTTACAGCCATTTATCCGGGCCGCGTCGATACGCCGATGATCCGGCATATCAAAGTTCCCTGGATCTTACCGAAGATGTCTCCCGAAAAAGTGGTGCGCGCCATCATGAGGGGCGTCAGAAGGGGCAAGGCGGCCGTGGTGGTGCCACGGGCATTTTTCCTGCTGGCGCCCTTGAACAATTTGTTCCCGCGATTGATGGATCGGGCCTACCGCATTTTAAAGATCGAGGGAAAGACCTGACTCTCATTTTCTTCTCTTTGTCCAAACTTTATTGATCGGTGCCGAGCGATTTAAAGCATTCTAAATCTTCGGCTTAAGCTAGAATATTAGCAATGCTTTTGTTTGCCCTAATTTGGCATCAGCCCGTAGAGACGCGACCCCAGAGGTTCAGATGGTCTTAAAATGAAAATTGCAAACAATTAAAATGGGCGATGTGATCGGGAACTTAGCCCGAACAACTTTCGTTTTACAACTATGAAACGATTTTTTTATGGGCCTTTCCATCTTGGATTAGCCCGCATTTCTCACAAGCCTGATTTTTTCCTGGGAGCCGACTCGCCAGGA
>JBAXOR010000074.1:0-6209 GCA_037133155.1 Chrysiogenales bacterium
CGTATCCTAGACAAAGATCAATTGAAACTGGACCTTACCCAGCTCGGTTTTGAGCCGATATCATTACAGAAATTCGAGAAAAACATCAAGGAACCATGGGGAATCATTCTAGTCACCGGGCCCACCGGTTCAGGAAAAACCAACACTCTCTATTCAGCTGTAGCCCAATTGAATAATGAGGAAGTGAATATACTGACGGCGGAAAATCCTGTTGAGTTCAATATCATGGGCATCAATCAGGTCAATATCAAAGAGCAGATAGGATTGACTTTTCCGGCCGCGCTGAGAACTTTTTTACGCCAGGACCCCAACATCATCCTGGTGGGCGAAATTCGTGATTTTGAAACCGCTGACATCGCCATTAAGGCTGCCCTGACCGGGCATTTAGTCCTCTCCACCCTGCATACCAACGATGCCCCGTCGACCCTGGCCCGTTTGATCAACATGGGCATCGAACCTTTTCTGGTGGCCAGCGCCCTCCGTCTGGTCCAGGCCCAAAGGCTCATCCGCCGGCTTTGCAGTTCCTGCAAAACCATTGGCAAGATCCCGGCCCAAACACTGATCGAGATAGGATTTTCTCCGGAAGAAGCCAAAAGTGTGCAAATCAATGAACCCAAGGGCTGTGACAAGTGCAACAATGCCGGATACAAGGGGCGGGTCGGCCTGTTGTAAGTCATGGAACTCGACGAAGAAATCAGGGAGATGGTCATGATCGGGGCTTCGACTTCCGAATTGAGACAAAAAGCCAAGGAAAAAGGCATGCTGACCTTGAGACAAAGCGGGCTTGAAAAAATAAAGTTGGGGATCACTTCAATAGAAGAAGTCTTGCGGGAAACAAGTAAATTATAAGGAGAATGTTATGGCATTGCCACTTCCGCAACTATTGAAAATAATGGTGGATGAAGGCGGTTCCGACTTGCACATAACTACCAACTCACCTCCGTTGATCCGTGTTCATGGGATTTTAAAGAGAATTGAACATCCGACACTGTCTCCTGCTGAAACCAAGCAAATGATTTACAGCATTCTCAATGACAATCAGAAATACAAATTCGAAGAAAACTGGGAACTCGATTTTTCTTTCGGCATCAAGGGCTTGGCCCGTTTCCGGGCCAATGTCTACATGCAACGCGGCGCCGTGGCCGGAGCTTTCCGTCGTATTCCTTACGAAATCTGGTCTTTTGAAAAACTCGGCTTGCCAGCCATAGTCCCGGCCATAACCAATAAGGCGCGCGGCCTGATCCTGGTCACTGGGCCTACCGGTTCCGGCAAAACCACAACTCTGGCTTCGATGATTGACAAGATCAACAAGGAAAAAGCGCTGCATATCATCACCATTGAGGACCCCATCGAATACTTGCATTCCCACCGCAAGGCTATGGTCAACCAGAGAGAGTTGCATTCCGATACTAAAAGTTTTCCCATGGCTTTGCGTTCGGTTTTAAGAGAAGATCCTGATGTCGTGCTGATCGGTGAAATGCGTGACCTGGAAACCATTCAAGCCGCGATCACTATCGCTGAAACCGGGCACTTGACTTTTGCCACCCTGCATACCAATTCAGCCGCCCAGACAATCAACCGCATTATTGATGTTTTTCCGACCCACCAGCAGGACCAGATCAGGACCCAGATGTCCATGAACCTTGAAGGCATTATTTGTCAGGCTTTGCTGCCCAAAGCCGACGGCCGGGGCCGCGCCTTGGCCATTGAGGTGCTGTTGCCGACACCGGCTATCCGCCATTTAATCCGCGATAACAAAATTCACCAGATATATTCTTCCATGCAGATGGGACAGGAAAAATTCGGTATGATCACTTTCAACCAGTCTCTGGCCAGTCTGTATTTCAAGCGTGATATTTCTCTGGAACTGGCCATGAGCGTTTCTCACAATCCGGAGGAATTGCAGGAACTGGTTAACCGAGGTCCTTCAGTGTTATCCACCCAGTTCAAAACCAACCAGGCCACAGCCAGTTCCGCTGGCAATAAAGGGTATTAAAATTACAGGGGGAAACCATGCCAATTTTTAAATATAGAGGTAAAAACAAGATTGGGAATACTGTCGAGGGCGAGCGCAGCGCTCGCAATCAGAATGAAATCATCCTTGCCTTGGAAAAGGAACAAATCCAGGTATTGAGCATTGAAAGAAAGAAATTAAATTTAAAGATCCCCCTGATCGGGGGAGGGAAAAGTGTTTCACTGCGAAACATCGCTGTTTTTAACCGCCAGCTTTCGGTCATGTTCAATGCCGGTTTGCCGATCACCCAGGCCCTGGCCATCCTGGGCACCCAGCAGAAAAATAAATATTTCCAAAGCGTGTTGCTGGAAATCCGTAAGGATGTCGAAGGTGGAGCCAACCTGTCCAATGCCATGAAAAAGCATCCCCGCGTTTTCAATGAACTTTATACCAGCATGGTGCAAGCCGGCGAAGCTTCCGGCAACCTGGACACCATTTTGCTGCGTTTATCGCAATACATTGAAAATATCACCAAACTGGTCGGCAAAGTCAAGGCCGCCATGGCTTACCCGATCGCGGTTCTGTTGATCGCCGTTTCCCTGACCGGGGTAATCTTGTGGAAAGTCGTGCCGGTTTTTGCGGATATGTTCAGCCAGATGGGAGCCGAACTTCCCCTGCCTACCCAGATAGTTATCAGCGCCTCTGATTTTCTCACCGCCAATCTTATTTTCATTATCCTGGCCATCATTGGATTGATTTTTGCCTTCCGTTCTTACAATGCCACCTTTAAAGGCCGACGGGTGATAGACAAAATCAAGCTGAGAATTTGGGTTTTGGGCGAACTTTTGATCAAATTGTCCGTTGCCCGCGTGACGCGCACTCTGGCCACCCTGCTGACCTCGGGAGTTGAAATTATCGAGAGTATGACCATTACCGCCAAGACATCCGGCAATGCCATCATCGAGGATGCCGTGATGAAAAGCCGGGCCCTGGTTCAGGAAGGGAAACCGTTATGGGAATCCTGGGAAGAAACAAAGCAGTTCCCATATATGGTCACACAAATGGTCTCGGTTGGTGAACAGACCGGATCCCTGTCAACCATGCTCGGAAAAGTAGCCGATTTTTACGATGAAGAAGTCGATCAGGCCGTTTCGGCCCTGATATCCCTGATGGAACCTATCATGATCCTGTTTCTGGGCGGATTGGTCGGAGGGATCATTGTGGCCATGTACTTGCCACTGTTTGATATCATCGGTAAAGTGGGTTAAAAACGAAACTTGATTGCTATTGAAGATCAAAAACTAAGCAAGAAATTAGTATTTCTGAATTCGATCAGGATTGCTATTTTCCTGACCCTGACTCTGGTTGCGATAATTATTTGGCTGTTCCTCAACATCTATTTTTCAATTATTCCGGTTATCATTGCCTTGGCGGCAGCCATCGCCGTCAGCATCCTGTTTTTCCCGCTGTCCAGGCTGCTCAATATCCGGCTGCTGCTTTATTGCCAGTTGACATTTGATATCTTGATGATCACTTTGCTGGTTTATCTTTCAGGCGGCATAAACAGCCCGTTTTATTTTTTATATATCCTGCCAATAATTGTCGCGGCTATTTTTCTGGCCCGGCGCGATACCATTATCATGGCCACTTTTTCGTTTATATCGTTTGGAATTCTTTCCGATCTCTTGTATCTGGGCATCCTTCCTTACTATCCAAAAATCGATGTGGGTGATATATCATTGGGAAATTTTATTTACAACCTGCTGATGAGTTTCATCGCCTTTGCCGCTATCAGCATCATGTCTTCCTATTATTTTGAACGAATCCGCAAAACCGGGAATCAACTGAAAAGTATCCAGAATAATCTGCAGGATATGATTTTGCTTAACAACTCGGTCATGGAGAAGATGGAAAACGGCTTCATTACAGCCGACACGGAAGGCCGAATCATCTCTTATAACGCCAAGGCTGCCCATTTACTGCGTCTGAAGAAAGCGGATAATGTATTTGAACTTCTCCTGATCAAAACCGGTCTGCTGAAAATTCAAAAAACATGGCAGGACAATACCCCATGTTATTTTGAAATAAATTTGCACAATTTCGATTTAGGAATTTCTGTATCGCAAATTAAAAAAGTGTCGACGTTTGAAAATTTGCTTGTTTTTTTGATCACCGATTTAAGCGCCATCAAGAAAATTGAGAAAAAACTGCAGGAGAAAGAGCATCTGGCCCTGATCGGCGGGATGGCGGCCGGTATTGCCCATGAAATCCGTAATCCACTGGCCTCGATTTCAGGTTCGGTGCAATTTTTACGGCAGGAACTCTCTCTGGACAATGAATTCAAGAATCTGATGGATATCATTGTCAGTGAATCAGCGCGGCTTTCGGCCTTCATTGAAGAGTTTCTTAATTTTTCCAAACAGGTGCCCCTGGACATTACCCAATTCGACCTGGCTCCGGTTTTGGATGAAGTGGTGGAGATGTTGTCCTTGAATTTGCCGGATGTGCGGTTTTTAAAAAAATATAACCGCGGGCATTTGGTAGATGCCGATGTCAAGAAGATCAGGCAGCTGGTCTGGAATCTGCTGAATAACGCTGTCAAGGCCTTGAATGAAAAAGGGGAAATAGAAATCAACCTTTTTCGCGAAGGGGAGACTGTTTATTTATCCATCAAGGATTTTGGAGTCGGCATGGACAGTGCTGAGATACAAAAAATATTTACCCCGTTTTATTCCAAATTCGCTTTCGGAATCGGTTTGGGCATGACTATCGTTAAAAAAATTATTGATGAGCACGGGTTTAAAATGAAAATTAAATCCGAAAAAAAACTTGGCACCGAGGTAGTGATATGCTTCAGCAAGCCATAAACATTTTGATTGTTGATGATGATCGCAGCCTGCGTAAAATGCTTACCTTTGTTCTAATTAAGGAAGGATACCGGGTGGAAGAAGCGGTCAACGGTGTTGAGGCATTGAAAAAACTGAAGGGCAGAAATTTTGACCTGGTCATTTCCGATATCCGCATGCCTGATCTCAATGGCATTGAACTGCTTAAGAAAATCAAGAGTCATGATCAGGATCTGCCAGTGATCATGATCACCGCTTATGCTGCCACCAACGACGCCATTGAAGCCATGAAGCTGGGCGCCGAAGATTACATCATGAAGCCATTCAGCCTGGACGAATTGAAAATCATCATCACCAAGTCACTCCACAAAAAGAATATTGAGCGAGAAAATGTCCAGTTGAAAGAAAAGCTTTCCGACAAGGAAAAATTTGAAAATATAGTCGGTGCCGATCCCAAGATGCACAAGATATTCGAGTTGATCAACACCATCGCGCAAACTGATTCCACCGTGCTGATCAGCGGTGAAAGCGGAACCGGCAAGGAATTGATTGCCCGGGCCATTCACAGCAAAAGCAGCCGCAGCAGCCAGAAATTTATTTCCATCAACTGCGGTGCTTTGCCTGAAAACCTTCTGGAAAGCGAATTGTTCGGTCATAAAAAAGGCGCTTTCACCGACGCTTACCAGGACAAGGAAGGTCTTTTTGAAACGGCCAATAATGGGACGCTCTTTTTGGACGAAATTTCTGAAATGTCGCAAAAAATGCAGGTCAAGATATTGCGGGCTATCCAGGAAAAAGTCATTCGCCGGGTAGGCGGGAATCAGGAAATCCAGGTGGATGTGCGCATCATTACCGCTACCAATCGCGATTTGGTCGAAAGCATTGAAAAGGGCGAATTCCGCTCCGATCTTTACTACCGCTTGAATGTCATTTCCGTTAAAGTACCGCCGCTGCGGGAACGAAAAGAAGATATTCCGATTTTAATGCAATATTTTTTACAGCGCTACAACAAAAAATTTGCCAAGGACATTTTGGGTTTTGAAAAAAAAGTCCTGGAATGCTTTCAAAATTATAATTGGCCGGGAAACGTGCGCGAACTGGAAAATTTTGTTGAAAGAGGCATCGCTTTGGAAAAAGGTCAGATTATCAGCGCCAGCTCACTGCCCTCTGAAATGATCTATAATCTTGATGCATCTGCAATTACAGGGGCCGAGTGGCAAGCCATGCTTGATCTTGGAAAATTGGATTTAACCCAGTACGTTGATACTATCAGTAAAAACATCATTATCAAGGCCTTGGAATTGAACAATGGCAATCTCAAGAAAACCGCCGCCGCCCTCCAAGTGAATTACCGATCCCTGCGTTATCTGATCGACAAATTCAAGCTGAAATTTCATTCCTGATCCATT
>JBAXOR010000075.1:0-6156 GCA_037133155.1 Chrysiogenales bacterium
CATTCTGACCGGCATTATTATCAGCATGGGCCGCGCCGCCGGGGAGACCGCTCCCATCATTTTCACCGCCGCGGTCAGTGTCGGCCAGCCGTTGAAGCTGTGGGAAACCCTCAGCCAGCCGACCCCGGCTTTACCCTGGAACATCTACAACCTGGCCACCGAGCACCAGGCGGTCGACGAGATCCGCCACGTGCAGTACGGCATGGTGCTGACCCTGGTGCTGCTGGTGCTGCTGCTCAACCTGGCGGCCATCCTGGTCCGTGCCCGTATCAGCAAAAAAATGAGAGGCTAACCCCATGATCCAACCAACCCAAGCATCAACTCAGTTGATCCAAGACCCGGCGGCCGTGAATGAAAACAGTCTGAAAGCCCATGTCGTCTGCCAGGATTTCTCCTTTTTTTACGGCGCCAACCAGGCGGTGAAAAACGTCACACAGGATTTTCCCGCCTACCAGGTGACGGCTATCATCGGCCCCAGCGGCTGCGGCAAAAGCACGCTGCTGCGCTCCATCAACCGCATGAACGACCTGATCCCCGGCAGCCGCACTTCGGGCAAACTGCTCTTCGACGGGCAGGAGATCTACAGCCCGCGCTTGGACGTGGTCACCCTGCGCCGGCGCATCGGCATGGTCTTTCAAAAACCAAACCCGTTTCCAAAATCAATCCTCAACAATATCGCCTACGGCAGGCGCTTGCACAACCACTTGGACAAGGGTGAGCTTCTGGCAACCGTCGAAACCAGTCTGAAGCGCGCCGGGCTTTGGGAAGAGGTCAAGGACCGCCTGGGTGACAATGCGCTGAGCCTTTCCGGGGGACAGCAGCAGCGTTTGTGCATTGCCCGCGCTTTGGCCGTCGATCCCGAAATATTGCTCATGGATGAACCCACCTCGGCACTGGACCCGCGGGCCACGGCGCGTATCGAAGATCTGATCGCCGAGCTGCGCGGGCGTTACCCGATCATCATCGTCACCCACAACATGCAGCAGGCGGCCCGCGTTTCCGATTTCACCGCTTTTCTCTACGAGGGAAACATGATCGAATACGGAGAAACGACTCAGATTTTCACCAAGCCGCGTGAAAAACAGACCGAAGATTACATGACCGGGCGCTTCGGCTGACGATAGGGGAAAATATGACACGCGAACGTTATCATCGCATTATGCATGATGTGGAACAGGAACTGCTGCAAATGGGGGAGATGGTCATCGCCGTCATCGACCGTTCGATCCAGGCACTGAAGAATGTCGACAAAGCCGAGGCTAAGCGCATCATCGCCGACGATGCCCACATCAACCGGCGGCGCTGGGACATCGAGAACCAGTGCATCCAGCTGTTTGCCACCCAACAGCCCGTGGCCATTGACCTGCGCGAGATCGTCTCGTTCATGGACCTGGTCACCAACCTGGAGCGCATGGCCGACCACGCCAAGGGCATCGCCCGGATCGTCATCATGCACGACCAACAGCCCCTGCTCAAACCGCTGATCGATATTCCGCTCATGGCGGAAAAAGCCAGCGCCATGATCCGCAGGAGCCTGACTGCCTTCATCACCCAGAACGCGGTCGCGGCCAGGGACATCATCGAAATGGACAACGAGGTGGACGCGTTCTTCGAGCAGATTCTCCGCGAGCTGCTGACCATCATGATGGAGGATCCCGAAACCATTACCCGCGCCGTTTACCTGATCTGGGTAAGCCACAACCTGGAACGAATCGCCGACCGTGTGACCAACATCTGTGAACGCATCATCTTTCTGGTCACCGGCGAGATCCAAAGCGATTGAATTTCAACAATGATATCTCGGAAAAAGAGACTTTTGCGAAAGCAGGGCCGCGGACATTCAAAAAAAATTTATTTTATTGCCCATAGCTATTGACATGAACGAAAAATTTATTTATATTCAATTTGCCATGGGAGGCAAAAATTGAAAAAAGCCAATCACGCTTATGTAATGAAAGAAGCCGAAAGTCCCAGTGAGGAAGCCGAACCTCCAAGCAGTACGCTGCTGGAGGACAGTAATACTTCCGCCCTCTCGTTATTGTTTCCAGAGTTAATCGAATTTCCCCCTCCAAAAATTGACAAGACATTTCACAAAATCGGAATTCGTTCACTGCAATTTTTAAGAAAATATTTTCCGCTGGTGAGCAAGGCCGATTGGAATGATTGGGAATGGCAACTGCGCAACAGCATTACCAGTTGGCAAACGCTGCAGCAGGTTTTGCAGTTGGCGGATGAAGAAGTACGGGCCATGACGGTTCAGAGCGGCAATCTGCCCCTGCGCATTACCCCTTATTATGCCAGCCTGCTTGATCCATTGAATCCCATGCAACCCCTGCGCCGCGGCGTTGTGCCCGTTACCGCCGAGCACTTGATTACTGCGGGAGAGGCTGCCGACCCGTTGGGTGAAGATACCCACAGCCGCGTGCCTGGCCTGGTCCATCGTTACCCCGACCGGGTCCTATTCCTGGTCACCGGTTTTTGCTCGACCTATTGCCGCTACTGTACCCGTTCTCGTCTGGTGGGTGACCACAACAAGCGCCATTTGAACCGCGACCAATGGGATCGGGCCCTGACCTATATTGAACTGAATCCTGCGGTGCGTGACGTGCTCCTTTCCGGCGGGGATCCCCTGACTCTGCCCGACGACAGCCTGGAATATTTGTTGAGCCGTTTGAGCAAAATTCCCCATGTCGAGTTTGTTCGCATCGGCACCAGAGTTCCAGTCGTGCTGCCGCAGCGGATTACCCATTCGCTGATCAGTATTTTAAAGCGTTTCCGTCCCCTGTGGATGAGCATTCATTTTACCCACCCCGATGAAATTACTCCGGAAAGCTCCCAGGCCTGCGAACGCCTGGCTGACGCCGGTATTCCCTTGGGCAGCCAGACCGTGCTGCTCAAAGATGTCAATGACTCGGTGTTGACCATGAAAAAATTGATGCATGAATTATTGAAAATCAGGGTCAGGCCATATTACCTGTATCAATGCGATCCTATCCTTGGTTCTTCCCATTTCCGCACTCCGGTGGAAAAGGGGTTGGAAATAATTGAAGGTCTCCGCGGCCACACCAGCGGCTATGCTGTTCCCCATTACGTGATCGACGCTCCCCAGGGCGGCGGTAAAATACCTTTGCTCCCGGATTATTACCAGGGGCGCCAGGATAATGACGTGCTGCTGAGAAACTATCAGGGCAATATCTACCGCTATCCCGATAACGCGACTGGAGTTACAGCGACAATCGATCATTTGCAATAAGTTCCGATCAGCCCGCGAATTTTTCTTGCATTTTTATTTCAGTTGACATAAAATCATGATGACTCCATAACGTGAGGAACTCATGATCATTGGCTTGACTTATGATTTGCGCCAGGAGTATCTGGCCGCCGGTTACAGCGAAGAGCAGACTGCCGAGTTTGATCGCCCCGATACCATTGCCGCCATTGATCTGGCGTTGATCCAGATGGGTCACCAGACCCGGCGCATCGGCAACATCAAGAGCCTGGTGCAGCGGCTGGCCGCAGGCGAGCGCTGGGACATGGTTTTCAATATTTGTGAAGGTATGTTCGGATCGGGCCGCGAAGCCCAGGTTCCCGCCCTGCTCGACGCCTACCAGATCCCCTATACTTTTTCCGGCCCGCTGGTCCTCGCTTTGAGCCTTGACAAAGCCCTGACCAAGAGGGTGGTCCGGACCATGGGCATCGCCACCCCGGATTTTGCGCTGGTCACGGCGCCCGAAGACATAGCGGCTGTCAACCTGCCTTTTCCGGTTTTTGCCAAACCATTAGCTGAAGGAACGGGACTGGGTATCGATCAGGCATCCAAAATTGATCTGGATTCGGAGCTTGCAGCCGTATGCCGTAAACTGCTGGAAAAATTCAAACAACCGGTGCTGGTGGAAACGTATCTTCCCGGAAGGGAATTTACCGTTGGCGTGGTCGGCAGCGGCGCTGCTGCCGAAGCCATTGGCGTGATGGAAGTTTTTTTGCGACCAGAAGCCGAGGCCAATGCCTATTCTTATGTCAACAAGGAAAACTGCGAAGAACTGATTTCTTATGTACTTGCCCCTGAAGATGTAGCCGGCCCCTGCCGCGAGCTTGCCCTGAAGGCCTGGCGCGGTTTGGGATGTTTGGATGCCGGCCGCATCGATATAAAAATGGCTGGCAACGGGGTGGCCAATTTCCTTGAAGTCAATCCCCTGGCCGGTTTACATCCCGATCATTCGGATTTGCCGATCATATGCAAATTAATGGGTATTCCCTACCAGACGCTGCTGGAACGGATCATGGCTTCCGCCAGCGCAAGGATGCATTCATGAAAAAGAAAAAAGTCGTTATCCTGCATAATCAGGTTACTGCCGAATCTCCCAAAGATGAGTTGGATGTGCTGGTCCAGGTCGACGCGGTTTTCAAATCGCTGTCCGAACTGGGTTATCAGCCGGTGACTGTTCCCTTTTCCCTGGCGTTTGAAAAAACCCTCAAGGCCATAAAAAAACTGAATCCACTTTTTGTGTTTAATTTAGTGGAATCGGTGGAAGGCAACGGCCAATTGATTCATTTGGCGCCTGCGCTTCTCGATCATCTCAACGTGCCATATACCGGTTGCAGCCAGGAAGCGATTTTTGTCACTTCCAATAAAATCTTGAGTAAAAAATTATTGCAGTTGGCTGGAATCGCTTCGCCGCCCTGGCTGTGGGCCGAGAATCCGGTCGAATCGGTTGCACTGGGAGCTGGAACCTACCTGCTCAAATCAGTATGGGAGCACGCTTCCAACTGGTTCGACGAAAGTTCCATTGTCAAAGTCCGGAATGCGGTGGAATTGCGCGCCATTCTGGAAAAGAAAAATCAAAACGGCCGCGGCCAGTTTTTTGCAGAAAGCTATATCGCAGGCCGGGAATTCAATCTGGCCATTCTGGCAGGCACATTTCTGCCGGTTTCAGAAATTCATTTTGTGGAATATCCGGCCGACAAGCTGAAAATTGTTGATTTCCGGGCCAAATGGGAGGAAGATTCCTTTGAATACACTCATACCCCGCGTTCATTCGATTTTTCAGAGACTGATCAGCCTTTGCTTTCCGAGCTGCTGATCATTTCCCGCCGCTGCTGGGAATTTTTTGATTTGCGTGGTTATGCCCGGGTCGATTTCCGCGTTGACGGCAACGGCCGCCCCTGGGTGCTCGAAATCAATTCAAATCCCTGCCTTTCTCCGGACGGCGGGTTCCATGCGGCGGCCGTCAGAATGAATTTGTCTTTTACCGATTTAGTTGAAAAAATCATCGCCGATTGCATTGGCAGATAAAATGAATAGCTGGAGATATAATGAATAAACATGAGCAGTTGATTTTTCGGGAAAATGTCCTTGCGGGTGACAACTCCGCGGTCCGCGCCATTGTCGCTTCAAGCGGATTTTTTTACGATCATGAAATTGAGGTGGCGGTGGAACTGGTTGAAGAACGGCAGGAAAAAGGGGTAAAGAGCGGTTACTCGTTTCTTTTTGCCGAACAGGATGAAAAAGTGGTCGGTTATTGTTGCTACGGCTCTATCGCCTGCACTGTAGGCAGTTTTGATCTTTACTGGATCGCCGTCCATAATGATTGCCGCGGTCAGGGCATCGGTAAAATTCTGCTGAAAAAGAACGAGGAACTGATTGCCGCCCAGGGTGGACGTGGTATCTGGGTGGAAACTTCCGGACAGGTAAAATATCAGCCGACGCGGGATTTTTACATTCACAACAACTATCATCTGGAAGCGGTACTCAAGGATTTTTATGGCCCCGGTGATGACAAGTTCATCTTTGTCAAACGCTTGACTTAATATGGCCGAGAAGATTAAAAAACGATCAGTCAAAGCCGGTCTGCCGCCGGGGTCTCTGATTCATATCGGTGAAAAAAGAACTAAGGAAAGCCGGATCCACATCATTGATTATGATGAAAATTCTTTGCGCGAGAAAAATACGGCGGCTTTGGAAGAATGCTACGCCTTCAAAGATACAGATTCGGTCACCTGGATAGATATCGAAGGCTTGAAGGACACATCGCTATTGGAACATTTGGGAAACTGCTTCGGATTGCACCCGTTGATTCTGGAAGACATTCTCAACACCGACCAGCGTCCCAAGTTGGATGACATGCAGGGCTACATCTACGTGGTCTTGAAAATGCT
>JBAXOR010000076.1:0-6139 GCA_037133155.1 Chrysiogenales bacterium
CAATTTAAGATCGTCCATTTCACTCTCCTTGGTTGAATTATTCCAGCTCATTTTGCGTCGGTCTAACAATAATTATACGAAATATACTTTTCTGACAACATTATGATTGTTGATTAGCATATTTGCCTTAATAAGTAAATATATTTTATTTAAAATTAAATATATTTCGTAAAAACTAGATAATTGACATATAATGCGTAATGCATATAATATGGTTTGTTTGGCAAAAGGATAATAAATGATCAGCGATGTTTTACCTGAGTTCCAGGAATTCCTCCTCTCGCATCAACTTGTCACTGAGAAAAATATCCCATTTTATGCTCTATGGGTTAGTAAAATTATTTCATTCATGAATAGTAATCCTGATATACCAAAAGACTCGGCTCTTTTAGAACCTTAAAAAAATTATCTATGCTTTTCATACAGATAATTTTTTTCTAAGGTTCTTATCCGGTTTTACCGGGTTAGCTTTCCTGGACCAATTGCCAAAGAAAAAGAAAATTGAAGACTGGCAATTGCTGCAAGCCGAAGAAGCAGTGAAGCTTTATTTGGGACATTTTCTCAATGGCGAAAAATCGGATGATGGCGAACACTCAATTCATATTACCGATATTAATAAAACTCTTGACGAAATGCGCCGTTTAATACGCCTGAAGCATTATTCCTATAGTACAGAAAAAACTTATATTGACTGGACAAAACGATTTTTTGATTTTTGCTGCGGAGTGAATGAGAACAA
This sequence comes from Chrysiogenales bacterium, assembly GCA_037133155.1. GTDB lineage: Bacteria > Acidobacteriota > Aminicenantia > UBA2199 > UBA2199 > UBA2199. Next base: position 740 of record JBAXOR010000076.1, read on the forward strand.
CCCCGGTCAATTAAATTGCCGGACAGCGGATATCCGGGAATTTCTCGGTTATCTGGCCGTCAAGAAAAGGGTTTCGGCTTCAACGCAAAACCAGGCCTTTCACGCCCTTTTGTTTTTGTTTCGCCAGGTGCTCGACGTTGATCCCGGAGATTTGAGCAAGACTGTCAGGGCAAAAAGAGGGGCGAAATTGCCGGTGGTGTTGACTGTGGAAGAGATACAAAAGGTTTTTGCCAATATGGAGGGGAAAAATTTACTCGTTGGTCATTTGTTGTACGGCGCCGGGCTCAGGTTGATGGAATTAGCCCGACTGCGCGTCCAGGACATCGATTTTGGCGCCGGGTTGATCCTGGTTCGCTCAGGCAAGGGGGACAAAGATCGTTCGACCATTTTACCAGAGCTTATCAGAGAAAAGTTGCATGAGCATCTCGATAAAGTTAAAAAAATCCATGAAAAAGACATAGCGGCAGGTTTTGGTGAGGTCTATTTGCCGGAAGCCCTAGCATGTAAATATGTCAATGCTGCCAAAGAATGGCGCTGGCAATATGCTTTCCCTTCATCCGCACTATCCGTAGATCCGCGCAGCGGCAAGGTCAGACGCCATCACATCAGCGAAAAATCGATTCAACTTGCCATAGCCAATGCCGTCAAAAAAACTTCGATCGCCAAACACGCCACGGTTCATACGCTTCGCCACAGTTTCGCCACCCATTTACTGATGAACGGGGTAAATATCCGCGAAATCCAGGAGCTGCTTGGACATAAAAATGTCGAGACAACGATGATCTATACCCATGTAATAAGGAATTTGGTTAATGCGCCGCAAAGCCCTCTGGATATGCTTTATACCGGTAAATGAGAGACTCGGACCAGGACAAAATATTTCCAAATATTCGCCAACCATAAAAATAAAAAAACTTCGCGCAAGCTGCCGCCGTTACAATCTTTTCTTGCGGACGGGAAACCCCTTTATGCAACATTTCCAGCTTCAACGATCAGTTGTAATGTCCATTATTGATAAATAGTTAACACATTCAAAACCATTTTTCAATGACATTTTTGAAATTGACAAATATCCGACTATATAATATATTGAAATAGAAGCTCATGAATGAAAAAACCATACAATACTGGGTTGAACTGTCCAGTTATGATCTGGAAACTGCTGAAGCCATGTTGCATACCGGGCGTTTTTTGTATGTTGGCTTTATGTGCCACCAAAGTATAGAGAAATTACTGAAAGCGGTTTATGTAAAGACATTACAAAAAGTTCCCCCTTATATTCACAATTTATTGAAGCTTGGTGAAGAAAGCGGTATTGCAGCAGCAATGACTGGAAACCAAAAAGAATTTCTTTTTAAGTTGGAACCTCTGAATATCGAAGCCAGGTATCCTAAAAATAAAAATGAACTGTTTCGTGAATTGGATGCTGAAAAATGCCGGGATTTGATAGTACGAACCAGGGAATTGTGGTCATGGATCAACAGCAAATTATAAACATCATCAGGGAGTATGCCAAACTCTTGAACAACTATTTCATGGTGCGGAAGGTTGTGCTGTATGGATCCTATTCCCGGGGGACCGCTGCAACTGATAGCGACATAGACGTAGCTATTTTTGTCGACAGAGAACCCGGGAAAAGCTATCTCGACAGCTTGGCATTGCTCTACCGATTGCGCTCTACCTATGACAGTCGATTGGAACCCAATCTCTTCTACTTCGACTCCGGGGGATATGAACCGGCCAGTTTTGAAAACGAAATCTTGAACAACGGGATTGTTATTCTTCCTGCAGCTTAGAGCCTTATAGCAAATTCTAACCCGGTAAAAACCGGATAAAAACCTTAGAAAATAAATTTTTTACATAAAAGGTATAAAAATTTATTTTAAGGTTTTAAAATTTAATAACTTCTTAGAACAAATTTTGAATTTGCTATCTAAGGCTCTTATCCAGCTCTGCTGGGTTGGTTCATGTTTTTCGGGAGCGGCTAAGAATCACAGGCAGAGGATCAAACATTCCGTCTGTGATCAACCCTGTTTTGCAGGATAAGTACCTTAAGAGCATTATAGCAAATTCTAACCCGGCAAAACCCGGATAAGAACCTTAAAAAATAAAATTTTTACATAAAAAGTATAAAAAATTATTTTTAGGTTCTAAAATTTGATAACTTCTTAGAACAAATTTTGAATTTGCTATCTAATGCTTTTATCCCCCCTTGCAGGGGACTTCGCATCTTGGCTGGGTAGAAAGCAAATTATCTTTTTTTTCCCCAAGTTAATTTGCTTTAAGTTACTAAACCGCAGCAAGCCTGTCCGTTCGCTCAGCCCTTGATGACCGCCAGCGGCCGCAGGCGGGCCACTTTTTGCGAAATGCCACTGGCCACGGTCGAGTCCACCACATCGTCGATATCCTTATAAGCTTCGGGAATTTCTTCCTGCAAGGCACGGTCGGAAAAAGAAAAAACCAGGATGCCATTCTTTTTCAGCCTTTCCCGCACATCGGTCTGAGCGGAGAGCTTAATGGCCTGATGACGGCTGAGCCGGCGGCCGGCCCCGTGCGCCGAAGAGGCAAAGGTCATCGCCGCCCCCTGTTCGGTGCCGCGCAGGACATAGGAATGGCTGCACATACTGCCCGGGATGATCACCGGCTAGCCAACGGCCCGGTATTTTTCCGGCACATCGGCATGGCCGGGAGGAAATGCCCGTGTCGCCCCCTTGCGGTGAACCAGCAAGCGGGTTTCTTTTCCATCCAGGCAATGAGTTTCAAATTTGGCGATATTGTGGGCCTGGTCATAAACCAAAGCCAATCCCAATTTTCCACGGCCGGCTGCAAAAATCCTTTCAAAGATCGCCACTACATCTTCCATCAGCAACTGGCGGTTGGCCCAGGCGAAATTAGAGGCCGCATTCAGAGCCTGTAGATAATTTTGCCCCTCGGAAGATTGAATGGCGGCATGGACCAGTTGCGGATCTTTCAGTTTGAGCCGGCCCAGATTCTTTTTGCGGAATACTTCGATATAATCGCTGGCGATCTGGTGACCAAAACCGCGCGAACCGCTGTGGATCATGATGGCGATCTTGTCTTTTTCGAGGCCGAAAGAACGGGCAGCCGCTTCATCGTAAATTTCTTCCACGGCCTGGATTTCAATAAAATGATTGCCTGAACCCAATGATCCCACCTGGGAAGCGCCCCGTTCATAAGCTTTGTTGCTGACAACGCCGGGGTTGTCGAACGGCAGGCAGCCCTGCGATTCAATACAAACAAGATCGCCGGCATTGCCTGAAAAGCTGCGCACAATTTCCCCGGCTCCGTTGCTGACAATTTTTTGAAAATCCTTTTTGTCAAAGCGGTAATTGCTACGCGGCGTTAAACCGCTGGGCACGCGCTGCAGGACGGCGTGGCCGACATTTTCCGCATCCGGCATGAAATCGGCAACCGGGATGGAACTGCTGATCAGGCGCACCCCGCAATTGATATCATAACCGACACCGCCCGGCAGCACCAGGCCGCTGTCGGCCGGGAAAGCCGCCACGCCGCCAATACAAAAACCATAGCCATAGTGGATATCAGGCATGGCCAGTGAATTTCCGGCCAGGCCGGGCAGGCAAGCCACATTGATCACCTGTTCGATCGAAGCGTCGGCCAACGCCTGGCACAAAATATCCTCTGAAGCAAAAATCTCGGCATCGGCCTTCATGGCCCGGTGCTTTTTTTTACTCAGCCGCCAATGGAATGGCGAAATTTTTTCAAAATCGTTAAGCATAATCGCTATATGTCAAAAACCACAACTGCGTTTTTTATACCATATTTTTCAATTACGTGTAGATTATGGTAAGTGACTGCTTTGATATCGAGATCCGGTTCGCCTTTTATTTCAGCCAAACGCATATCGGCATCCAAAAAACAACCGTCGGCGTGGTTGCAAAGCATGGACACTACCCGTTGTTTTTTTTGGTAGGCCAGAAGTAAAACTTCGGCCAGCAGATTCACCAGTATATTCTCGACGCTGTCGCCCCGGAAACTGAAATGGCAAGATCCTTTCTCCGCCGGTAGTTCAGTATTTTTTCCAAAAAGCAAAACATTCAGTCCGGCCACGGCGTTTTCGTAAAGTTCGGCAAAATCATGGCCGCAAAAACGGATGCCTATATCGGCCGTGGTGGCGAAAGTTTCATATTTTTTCATCGGCAACCAGCTGGCGCAGAAGCCGGCGGGTGAATTCACGCGTGTCCTGCCGCTGCAGGGCGACATTAACCAGGGTTTCAATATAGCCGAGGGTGGTACCGGCGTCAAAGCGTTGCCCTTCAAAAAAATAGCCCAACACCTTGCGGGTTTTCATTAATTCGATTATGGCATCGGTCAGCTGGATTTCGGCCCCGGCGCCGTGAGTGGTCATTTTCAGCAGTGGAAAAATATCGGGGGTCAGAATATAGCGCCCGATGACAGCGAAATTGGAAGGGGCTTCGGCAATGGTTGGTTTTTCCATCAGCCTTTCAATTTGGAACACTTTGTCGGCAATGAACTTACCAGCGCCGATGCCATAGCGGGGAATATCATGGCGGGGAACTTTCATGAAAGCGATGACCGGGCAATGGTATTTTTCATAAACTTCAACCATTTGAGCCATGACTGGCCGTTCAACCAGTATCAAATCATCGGGCAGGGAAATGGCGAAAGCTTCATTACCAACGACTTCTTCAGCCAACCCGATGGCATGGCCGAAACCCAGTGCCTGTTCCTGGCGGATATGGATGAAATTCTTCCGGTAAAATTCCTGCAGCCCGTCCAATAGATGGGTCTTACGGTGGCGCTTCAGAAAATCGTCCAACTCGGGGTTGGGGGCGAAATAACGCTCCAGGGCTTCCTTGCCGCGGGCGGTGATAAAAACAAAATCCTCAAAACCGCTTTGCACAGCTTCCTCAACGGCATACTGGATCAAGGGCTTGTCGATGATCGGCAAAATTTCCTTGGGAACTTCCTTGGTAGCCGGCAAAAAGCGCGTCCCCACTCCGGCAACCGGGAAAACGATTTTCTTTAGCATGGTTTCATTTTACATTGATTTAGGCTTAGTTTCAACAAATCAATCTGGAAATTTAGGCAAGATCAAGCTGGATCGGATCCCCCCGGCTTCGCCACCCCCCTTAAATGAGGTTCATGTCCGTTTTCCGGGGAAAGCAGCCCTGATTTTTAGAAAGAAGTACTCGTTGTCTCTATAGCCATAGGCCATGCGTTTGATCAGTTTGATTTTGTTATTGATACCCTCGAGGATACTCGTATGCAGAGGCCAGACACAGTGGGCCAAGATACCATGCAGGTATACCTTGAGCCGTTTGGCAAAGAGGATCAACGGTTTAATGCGGCTGCGGACAGCTCGGTTATACCACTGTTTCCAAAATGCCATCGCTT
>JBAXOR010000077.1:0-6062 GCA_037133155.1 Chrysiogenales bacterium
GTGGTCGCGTAAATTTTCTCTTTTCAGATTTTTTAATTCTTTATATTCTGCCGGCGTTATTCCAAATGTGGCTTTGCAAATTTCAGCCGTTAAAATCGCATAGTCCTTATCCTCTTCGACGCCCCTGTTTCTCCATTCATCGGTCAGTTCTTCACGGATAGCAATGCCCCGCATCCGTTTCTCTATCCAATCTTCTGGATAACCTTTGGCTTTATACAGGGCTTTTGTGCGTTTGGTTGCAAGTTCCGGGTCTTCAATTTCCTGTACCCTTTCATAACCAACTTTAGCCAGCCAGCGCTTGAAAGGCTCAGCTTTTGGAGAAGGAATTGATTGGATAAGTCTGAAAATATTTTCGGTATTCGCACAATTCAGCTTTTGTTTACCTCCGGAAGTGTCGATTTCAAGGGGGGTGGCAATTTGCCCCCACCCTTTGGCAAGTTCAGGATCACGCCGGCGCATGTCTTTTATATACCCCTTTGGTTGGACTGAATCTGTCAGGGCTGAAACAACATCTTCAATGACGAACCACCATTCATTATTATGAATAATTTTTCTGATTTCTTTTTTTTTGAAAACTGCTATTTTGGTTGTCACTAAATTATTTCCTCTGTTTTATTTTTAAAAGTCGTATATTCTTTTACAGGCGCAAGGTAGTTGACCTTTGCCTCAATACCCAAAGCCTCAAAATGTTTTATAGCGCATTTTATTTTATAGATTTCATTTTCTGTTAAAGCTTTGCGATCGTCAAGGCTGTTGGTTCCTTTGATTTCAATAACAAAATAATATTCAAACCCGCTTTCTTCTCGTATCTTTTTCTTTTTCAGGACAAGACCGAAATCAGGGTTATATTCTCCGGCAGGAGTTTTAATAACGTAAAAAGAAGGCAGTTTTAAAAAGCAGATAACTTCTGTATCGCTGTCCGCTTCACGGGAAAATTTCTGTTCATGTTCGCTGTCCCAGATGATATGGTCATAAATACCTTTATTCGGTGTTGGTTCTATTTTATCAGTGTTTTTAACAATAAATTGCTCGAACTGGTCAATGTCAAATGTCTCGCCTGTGATTCGGTAATCCAAAGCCCGGAGCATTTCATCTAGTTCAATATATCGTATCTTTTTTACCGCCTCCTGTAAAAAGCGGGGAGGATTTTTTATTATCTCTTTTCTGTTAGAAAGTCCTTGCACAATTTTAAAAACTGTTGGATAGGCAAGGGAAGTGTTTTCACTTATCTCCTCGATAAGGTCTATTGTCGCAAATGATACATTAACAGCCTTGCTTTGAGTTTTAAAATCCTGTGTTTGAATGCCTTCTTCCGAAATACTCTGTATCCTGCCAAGGGCAACCTGTACCTGATGTTCAGAAATGGTAATTTCATTTATTGCTTTAACAGAGTCCGCTATTATTTTTTCTTCTTCGAATGAAACAAGGTACTCTGTTTTTTGAGACAGTCGTTTCCAGAATTCACGGAATGAGGGGCTGTTAAAATGGGTTTCGTTTCTTGATAATCGTTTTTCGGTGAGTTTTTTGCCTTTATGATTGTTGCGCGTCTCGGCCCCCGCCTCGCTGCTACCGTAAATTTCCGCGATTTCAGCCTGATATTGCGAAACAAATGTTTCATACGTTTCATTTGGAATAACGGTTAGCAAATTTGTTTCCTGTCCTTCCATAGTTTCCGGCTTGTCATAAACCCTTTGGCCGTCCTGATTAACGCATATACGCAAGCCTCTGCCGATTTCCTGCCGTTTTTTTATTTCACTATAGCTTTGGTTTAACGTAGCAATATTGAATACATTGGGATTGTCCCAGCCGACACCAAGGGCGGAATGCGAAAAGATAAACTCAACCGGATTATCAAGAGAAAGCAGCTCTTCTTTTGATTTTAATATGAGGTCGTAAAGCTCTTTGTTGTTTTTCATTGAGCCTTCATTATCTGTAAAATCGCCCTTGCCTGTCTGAGCAAAATAATAACCCTGTGATTGTTCGATTTGAGAATTGTCAGCATCTCTGCCGTAAAAATCTTTGTGCGCCTTCTTGTATTGTTCGATAAAGGCCTTTCTAATGATCCCGTCTGGTTGAATATAATTGTCAACCCTATCAATAAATGTAAGAGACAGGCATTTAATACCGACTTGCTTCAATTTTTCTTTTTTCCTGAAATGGCTATCAATTAGCCAGTAAAGCTGCTCACCAAAAATTGCTGAAAGGTCTTTAGCTTGTTCTCCTTCATAAATAACAGCGCCATTTTTAAATTTAACAAAACCTTTCCCGCGAATTGGTTTTGCTATCTGTTCAAGGATATAACCTTTATAAATAATATTGCCTGATACTTCCTGCAAATCGGCATTCTTATCGAGTTTTTTTGTGTTTTTAAACTTGAATCCGCCTGTGGTTTGGTGCCAGGCTTTTAACACAGCTTTTGGCTCGCCTTTACCGACTTCTATTTTAAAGAGTTCAACTTTCAATGATGCCTCATCGTTTTTTTCAGAGACAGTTAAAACTTCTATCTTTTTGACAAGACTTTGCTTATAACTGTCATAAGGAGTAAGACGGTATACGAGATTGGATAATATCTTATGAGTGGCTGAATACCGGATTTTGAATAATGGATTAAGCGTTTTTAGCCTTTCGAGGGAATTCTCCGTATCCATTCCTTCCTGCGGTTCATCCATTATGATGATGGGATTGGTGCGGGAAATAGCCTCAATATATGCCATGTTTGAAAACAAATCTTCCCGTTGCGCCTGATTCAGAATACGGTCATCGGAATTAAACGACTGCAAAGTCATTACCATAATTTGAGGATGCTGTTCCTCAACAAAATTCATTACTTTTGAAAGCCGCTTGCTGTCATATTCAAAGTAGTTTGGCTTTATGTTATAAATATCTTCGAGTTGTTTTTCAAAAATCTTTAGAGTTGCCAGCACCCCTTCTTTTATCGCAATGGAAGGAACAAGTATTATGAACTTTGTGAATCCGTAATGTCTGTATAATTCAAATATAGTTTTTATATAAACAAGGGTTTTGCCTGTGCCGGTTTCCATTTCAACACAAAGGTCATTTGTCTGTTGAATATTAGCCGTTTCTTCTTCAATTCCGTTTTCAATTACAATGTCTTTTGTATTTTGGATTATTTCATCTGGAGATAGCGAAATAATATTTGAGCGGATTCCTTCAATACAGGCATTGTCAAAAGTGTTCTTCTCCTGTCCTTTGAAAACAGAGATAACCGATTGGATCGCTTGTTGTTGATACTCTAACTGTTCAAGTTTAAATTCCATCTGCTCATTACCTTTTCTTTTATCTCCCTGCCCAACATTGACGTTGGAAATTCAAGACGGGCAAGTTTTTTTCTCAAAAAAAATCTAATTCCTTTTTCTTAACGCACATATATTCTTCCTGCTTTTCGCCAAGCAAGCATTCCATACATGTACTAAGTATACGATGTATGGCGTATATTTTCAATCCCTGGGGGTTGACTGCACTCGTTTTTAGGAGAGGAGTTTGGGGTGAGGTTTTCCCTTAGCTACACAGTATTCATACTCATCTGCGCGATTTCGCGACAATATCTGTTCAGAATGCGGGCTGGAATCCCCCGGCAATTTTAAAGCCAAAAGTCTGCCGGTCGATTTATCCGGAATTGCTTTTATTCTTTTTGGGGCAATTGTTTCTTTTTGCGCCAGGCCAGCCAGACCATGAGCACGGTGAGCAGGATCAGGCCGACGAACATGGCGCGGGCGCCCCACAAGTAGGGGTGGCGGCTCTTTTCTTCACCCTTCATTAAAAACTTGCTGATGGCTTCCTGATAGGTCCAGGCGCCCAGGACTACCAGCATGTAGACCGGCGTGACATATTTCAAAATGAACTTGAAGATTCCAGGAATTTTCATGTCGGCGCCCAGGTGCATGTCTTCCCAGCCTTTCTTGACGCCGAAGATCCACGAAAAGATAATGATCTCGATGGTGGCGAAAACAACCAGGCCGAAGGTGCCGGCCCAGAAATCGAGTTCGTCAAGGAAGCCGAACTTGAAGAAGGCGACGACCAGTACGGTGCAGGCCACCATAACGGCGAACACGATGTTGACCGCTTTTTCGCGTTTCCACTTGAATTCATCTTCCAGGAAGGCGACGGCTGGCGAGGTCATGGCCACCGATGAGGTGATGCCGGCGATGAACAACAGGAAGAACCACATGGCTCCGAAGATCTGGCCCATGGGGATTTTCTGGAAAATTACCGGCAGCGCCTGGAAGCCGAGGTTGAAGGCCCCCTCGTTGGCGATGAGCTTGGTTTCGATCACGCCGAAAAAGGCAACGGCGACGGGGATGGCGATGGTGCCGCCCAGGATGACCTCGGCGAATTCGTTGGTCATGGAAGTGGTCAGGCCGTTGAGGGTGACGTCGTCCTTTTCGCGCAGATAGGAAGCGTAGGTATTGATGATGCCTTGGCCCAGGCTCAAAGTGAAAAAGATCTGCCCGGCCGCCACCAGCCATACCGTGGCCCGGCTGAGCTGGCTGAAATCGGGGTTCCACATGAAGCCCATGCCCGCGCCCACGGAAGCGACCCCCGAAGGCGGCGTGCCCATGGTCAGCACGCGGATAGCCAGAACGATGCCGAAAATGAACAATACCGGCATGCCGATCTTGGCCAGGACTTCAATGCCCTTGGAAATGCCCTTGCGCAGGAAATAGTAATTCAGGGAAATGGTGATGGTTATAAAAACAAAGAGCGGCAGCCAGGAGGCGAAGAACTGGTTGTGCTCGACTCCCTGGAAACCGCGCAGGAACTTGCCCATGGCGTCGCGCGTGGTCAGGCCGAAATATTTGCCGGTGCCCGAAAACCAGGCGAACCCCAGGGTCCATGATTCGATGAAATTATAATAAACTACGATTATAAACGGCAGAGAAATGCCCAGGGCGCCAAGATACTTGGCCGCCGGGTGTTTCCACATCAACGAGAACATGCCGGGGGTGGTGCCGTGGCCGTGGACGCCGCCGTGGCGGCCCATCGACCATTCAACCCACATCAGGGGCACGCCCAGGAAAATCAGGGCGCAGAAATAGGGGATCATGAAGGCGCCGCCGCCGTTGGCGGCAGCTTTAACCGGGAAGCGTAGGAAATTGCCCAGGCCGATGGCGTTGCCGGCCATGGCCAGGATCAGGCCGATGCGCGAGGCCCATTGGGCGCGGCCGCCGATTTCAGCAGCTCCGCCTTCCAGCTTTTTTTTCTTCTGAGCCAGCAGCACACGGCTGAAGCAATAGATCGTCAATACAATAATCACTCCCCAGGCAGCGGCCATGGAGAGCCAGCCCCAAAAAGTAAGTCCTTGGTTCATATATGTCCTCCTCGGTAAAAACAGATTTTAATAAATTAAAAAAAAATAGTCAATTTCAAACTGCGAACCTATTTCGAGTTACTTGATTTCTTCAAGCGGCAAATTAATTTTTTCCATCAGGCGCATGATCGGGTAGATGCCGCCTTCATGGGCATAGGCGCTGAATTGCGAGGGCACTTCACCGGTATTGGTCAGGATGCCCCATGATGACTCGGGTTCGAGGAGCAGGGGGATCAGGCGCCGGGCCGGCTGGTTTAAAAAAACAACCACATCACCCACGGCCAAGGCGGTTTTTTCGCTTATCTTTTCCAGATCGAGTTCGGGCATGGGTCGCTCCTCCTCGCTGCGGGAGGCAACGTGCAGGATCTGGTATTTTTCCAGCATCAGCATGGCCGGAGCCGTCAACTTCCACAGGCGCAGCTGGTGACGATTGAGCAGTTCAAGCAGCGTGGTTTCAGCGGCCGGGACAATATAAGCCTGCGGCAAACGGACGCTTTTCTTGACCTTGACCAATGGCTCGAAGTGCGTCCAATCGCGGACTTCGGCTTGCCATTTCACCAGGTCGAACACCGGGAAAGCGATGCTGGGCCGTGCCGGGTCGGGGAAGTAATCCATGCGCACGTAGGCGCGTTCGCCGGGCGCGACCTCGTTGAGCAGCGCGGTCCGCGCCGAGTGCACCATGTCCTGGATTTCGGTGCTTCTGGCAGCGGCGGTGCGCAAAAACGCGGTCATG
>JBAXOR010000078.1:0-6035 GCA_037133155.1 Chrysiogenales bacterium
TGTTGCCGCAGACGAAAATTTTTTCGGCTGGAATTTTCAGCTGCTGAAAACGTTTTTTATATATATTGTTTTGCACCAGGAAACAGTCAATTTGCCTGAAGAAACGCCACAGAAAAAAGCTGAAAAAGCTGTAACGGCTGAAAGCCGCTTCCGATATGCGGCCGTTGATGAGGAGCATGGGGATTTTTTTTCGGTGTAGCAGGGAAATCCAGTTTGGCCAGACTTCGAGTTCATTGAAAATGACCAGCTTGGGGTTTATACAGCGGATAAAGCGCTTGATGGTAATTGATAAATCAAGCGGCGAATGGATGACGGGCAGGCCTGAGTATTCTCTGCGGGCGAATTCATAGCCGCTGGGCGTGGTGACCGATAAAACTACTTGCTGTTTTTTTTCGTTCAATAATTGGATCAAAGATTTCAAGCTGCGTACTTCGCCCACCGATACCGCGTGTATCCAGATAGTTTTATCCTTAGAGGCAGTGCTTTGCGGCCGCAACCTGTTTTTTATTAATTGGCGATATTTTTTTTTAAAAATGTATTTGATCCAGAAAGGAAATGTGCATAAAAGGATCAGGGCGTAAAGGAAATCAAGAATAAGCATATATCATTATAACATAGCCCTTGGAGGGAGTCACCCGTGAAAACGGATAATTTGTGCCGCCGTTGACTTTGAAGCGCTGAAGTCCTAAAATTGGCGCATGGTAAAAAAAATCATGACCGTGGTCCTGGCCGCCGGCAAATCTACGCGCATGAAATCGGCAACAACCAAGGTTCTCCATAAAATTCTCGGCAAGGAAATTATCAATTACCTCCTGGACAGCCTGGTTGATTGCGGTATTGCCGAACAGGACATCATTGTTGTCGTTGGTGACAATCGCGCCGAGATTGCCGGCGCGATCAAGGGCAATGTAAGTTATGCGCTTCAGCAGGAACAGCTGGGAACGGCCCATGCCCTGCTCGCTGCTAAAGAATATATCGCTGGGCACAACGGCGAACTTTTGGTGGTAGTCGGCGACAACCCCTACATCACCGCCGAGGCTTTACAAAAATTGATCGCTCATCACCGCCAGGGCCGAGCCCCGTGCACTTTTATCTCCGCGGTCTTTCCGGGGAATCCTCCACCCTACGGTCGCGTCATTCGTAACGAGCAGGGGGAAGTCCAGGGCATTGTGGAAGAAAAGGACGCCAGTCCTGAGCAACGGCAGATTCGCGAAGTGAACGCCTCGATTTACCTATTTGATAACCGGGTCGTTTTTCCGCTTCTGGCCCAAATTGACAATCGCAATTTAAAAAAAGAATTTTATCTCACCGACATTGTTGCCATCTTGCAGCGCGAGCATTTTAAAGTGCAAGCAGTCCAGGCCGATGATTGCGCTATCGCCATCGGCATCAATGACCGCCAGGATCTGCAGGCAGCGCATGACAAGTTCAACCGCCAGATGCAACAGCGCCTGCTGCTGGAAAACGGTGTCACCATCCTGCAACCCGAAACCGTGACCATCGAGCACGATGTGGAGATCGGCCTTGACACAATCATTTATCCCTGCACCTACCTGGCCGTTGGCACGCGCATCGGGAAAAATTGCTCCATCGGCCCATTCATCTATTTAAAAAATGTCCGTGTCAACGACGGTGAAAAAATCGTTTTTGAAAAAAGAGAAGCCTGAGCATTGCCCACGCCTCTTACCTATGACCCATAGCCTATAGCCCCTTGCCTGTCCCATTTGACATTTGCCAAAAACAAAATTATAATGGTGCAACCCTTGAAGGAGAGCATTAATGATCAGAAAACTGATAAAACCGAACCTCAGAGAAATAAGACAAAAATCGGAAAAGGAAAACAAACACAAACCGCCGCCGCCATACAAAACCCACGCCGAAAATTACTATTATATCAAGCAAATGAACAACCGCACGCAGTTGGTGCTGGAGCTGGTCAGCGGCGACACGTTGAAAGGTTTGCTCGACTGGTATGACGAAAAATGTCTCAAGATCAAGAAGCTGGACGGCGGAACCCTGATTATCTTCAAATCCCAGATTAAATACATCTATAAAAATCCCGACTTTGCCGAACAAAAACGCGAAGAAACTGGGCCAACAAAATAAAGTCATCGCCGTTACCCTGGGTGATCCGCAAGGGATCGGCCCCGAGATCATTCAAAAAAGCCTGGCTGCTTATTCCCCGGCTTGCGCCCTGTTGATTATCGGTTCGCGCCGTTTTTTCCCGGTTGCCGCCATTCCGGATATGCAAAACATTGCCGGAATGGCAGCCGGTGAAATCGCTTTTATGGATGTAGCCGGCGACTCGGCCAGGGAAGATATTTCCTTTACTTTTGTCAAAACGGCGGTAGACTTGGCCTTGTCTGGCCAAGTCCAAGCGCTGGTCACAGCGCCGATAAACAAAAACAAATGGTTGCGTAGCGGGCTGCCCTATCGTGGCCATACCGATTATTTTACCACTGTTGCCAAAAGCAGTTCCCTGGCCATGTTTTTCTGGTCCGAGCCATTGAAGGTGGCGCTCTTTACCCATCATATTCCCCTGCGTGACGTGTTCGCCCAAATCAGCCCGGAAAAAATTGTTGCTTTTGTCCGGCTGGTTGATAACGAGCTGCGGCGCCTCTTTGCTCATGAATTTGTCTATTTATTCAGCGGCTTGAACCCCCATGCTGGTGAAAATGGCTATTTGGGGCGTGAGGAAGAAGAGGCAATCATCCCGGCTATGGAGAAATTGCAAAGACAAATGCCCGTGGCTGGAATATTTCCGCCCGATGTGGTTTTTGCCAAGGCCAGAACTATGAAAAACACGGTGGTCATTGCCTGGACCCATGACCAGGGACTCATTCCTTTCAAGCTGCTTCAGGCTGACTCCGGGGTGCAGCTCACTTTGGGGCTGCCCTTTTTCCGCACTTCCCCGGTCCACGGCACGGCTTACGATATCGCCGGCAAGGGGATCGCCGATCACTCCAGCATGCTGGCGGCCTTGCGCCTGGCCGAATCACTCCTGTGATGAAGAATTGGGGTCGCTGGCGCCGTTCTTATCACCTAACTCGGCTTTGATATTTTCCTGGATTTTTTTGATTTCTTCCTGAATCTCGCGCAGTTGTTCGGCGTATTTTTTTCTTAGTTCAACGTTGATTTTGCTTTTTTCCGCCTCGAACTTTTTAATCTCTTCGGCAAGTTTCTTGCTTTGCAGTTGGAATTGGCTCATGGCTTGTTCTTTTTGTTTTCGCAATTCAATTTCAGCCCTTTCCCTGGCCTGGCGCAGTTGACTGACCTTATCTGTATTGGCTATTTTTACTTCACTGCGGATGCTGTTTTTCAGGTTTTGCATTTTTTCAGAGAATATTTTCATATCCCAGGCCAAGGATTCTTTTTTATCGGGGATGATGTTGAATTTTTTCAACTGGCCGTCGCGGTAAAATTCGAGCCGTACCGCTTCTTTGTCTTGCAAAGCCTTCATAACATTCCTGAGGTCGAAGGCGGTTCTGCATTCACGGCCGTTGGCCCGGACAATAGTGTCGCCGGTTTTGAGGCCGGCTTTTTTTGCAGCCGAGGATTCGCTTATTCTTGAAACCAGCAGTCCAAAATCCTCTTTGACGGCAAATTTTCGGCTGAGCTCGGGGGTTATTTCCATGACGTCGACCCCCAGTTGCCTGGCGCCGCCAAACTCGACAAGATAGCTTTGTATTTTGGGCAGAGCCAGTTCGAGTCCCGTCAATTCAGACAGCTCGCTTAACTCTGGCAATTGGAGCAGCTCGGGCCATTCCGGTTCGCCAATTTCTTCGTCTGGCAAAGACAGTGGATAGGGAACTTCATCTTTGCGTTCTCCCAGTTCCATGTCTAGGCGCAGCGATTTTCCTGAACGCTTGAATTGGACGGCAATCTTTTCCCCGGCCTGCTTGTCATACAGCGCGGCCGCGATATCCCGGAAGGAAGCGATCGGTTTTCCGGAAATTTCCTCGATCTGGTCGCCTATGGCGATTCCAGCCTTTTGGGCCGGAGAACCTTTCTCCACCGCCTGGATGTAGTTTGAATCACCATTGACAGTGACTCCCAGCCAACCATAAACAATTTTTCCCGATGTTTTCAGTTTTTCGACAATGCGCTTGACTTTTTCGATTGGCAGGGCATAGCAGAGACTGCCGCTTTCATTCTTGGAGCCGCTGACCACGATCATTGCCGAGTTGTCCTTGAATGTGTATTCGGGAGCATAGGAGAAACCGACGCTGCCGCGGATAATACCCAACAGCTCGCCTTTTTTATTGACTACCGCCCCCCCGGCCGAACCGGGAGCGACCGGGGCGTTTAAAATCAATTCTGCTTCCGAACGGCTGCTGATGATGCCCTGGTATATGGCCGGGAAACGGTTGTAAAACAAACCGATCAGCGCCACCCAGTCGCCGACAACGGCTTGCCGGGCTTGTGGCAATTGTCGCGGTCCTTTTTGACTGAGGCGCAGCAATGTCAATCCGGAACGGTTGTCCTGGCCAACGATTTTGGCCGTACTCTTCACACCATGGATGTCTTCCACGTAGATTTTATCAAAAGGATGGCGGGTGATCAGCGATGTGGTGATGATTAGTTCGTTTTCCAGGGCAATGCCGGTGGCCACGTATTTCCTGGCATTTTCGGAGACAACTTTCACCAGCGAAGGCGCAACCTGGTTCAGGACGATTTTTATTTCTTTTTCGATGGTGTCTATATTTTCCGCAGCCGCAACTGAAAAGACAGTTAATAAAAACAGCAGAAGTATGAATAATATTTTTTTCATGGTTTTCTCCTAAATTTGATTTATGGTGGAATTGTTACTTTGCAGTTTTTTCTGATAGGAAACCGGTTCAAGGGAATAGCTGGTGCGATTGTCGGAAGCCGAGAAAAATAAGTTCTCATGCAGAGGGATTTCTTCTTTATTCACGGCCGGTGTTTCACTGCCTGCTCGCAGGGCTGGACGAACGGCCGGGCGGAATATCTGCAGCAACGAAAACAACAGCAGTATGCTGCCTGCAACCGTCAAGCTGAAGCTGATTTTTCGCAGTTTTTTCTTTTTTCTGATTTTAAAAAAAACCTGCTCTTCAAAATCGGGTCCAGTCTGCAACTCGTTTTGGAATTGAAAAATATGCTGCCAATCAGGCATGGGTAACTCCTTGGGGATCGTGATACTGTTTTTTCAAAAATTCCTTACCCCGAAAAACCAGTGATTTGACCGTTCCGATCGGTTTGTTTAATATTTGGGCGATTTCAGCGAATGAAAAATTATCCATTTCCTTCATGACCAGCGGCACCCGCCATTTTTCAGGAATATGAGTGACCAGCTGTTGAATAATCATTTGCCCTGCAAAATCAGGATCGTGGGCAAGCTGCCGGGTATTGACATTGTCCAGTGAAAATATTTTTTTCAGCCGGTTTTTGCGGAATTCGCTGCGCGCCAGATTGGTGGCGATGGTGTATATCCAGGCCTTGCAAGCCTGCGGGTGATCGGTTTTCAGGGTGTGAGCTTTGAAATAAACTTTAACAAAGGTGTCCTGGGTCAATTCTTCGGCTAATTGCCGGTTCCCCAGCAGCATATTCAGGTAATTGTATATCGGTTTTTTATACATGGTCATCACCTCTTTTAACGCGGCTTCATTTCCGGCTTTCAGCAGTTTGATCAGGTCATTCATGACTAACTCATAAGATGCTCACATTGCATTAAAAGTTGCAAGAGCGGCTGATTTTTACCTTTCGTGCAAATTCATGCGAAAAACTGGGATTTATTCTTTTTGTACTTCAAACTTAAAATAAATTCTTTGATTTCATGGCATAAAAACCCTTTCCATCTCCCCTCCAGACGGAGAGATAGGTAATGAGAGAGAGATATGAAGTTATTATAATACAACTTTTTTAAAAATCAACTTTTTCAACTTTAAAGGGAGATGGGCTTGCCCGCCTGCCCGCCGGCAAATTTCTTGGCTAGATTTCCAACCTGGCTCATCCTTCCTCCTTACCCAGCGGAGCTGGATAAGAGCCTTTGATAGCAAATTTAAAATTTGTTCTAA
>JBAXOR010000079.1:0-6027 GCA_037133155.1 Chrysiogenales bacterium
TTTAAAAAAAATTATTTTTAAATAAATTCTTGACAATTAATATATATATATATATCATTGTGGGAGAAAATGGGACAAAATGGGATGAAAAAACATTTCAGAGGCAGTTACATCGCTAAAATTGATGACCGCGGCCGGGTCAAAATCCCGGCCCAATACCTTTCCGCCCTGGAACAGGGTTTCGGCAAAGAAGTATATTTGACCTCGATCAACGGTGATCACATTTTGTTTTATCCCATGCAGATCTGGGAGGAAATTGAAAGGAAAATCGCCAGAATTCCTATGCGCGACCCGGACCTGGAAGAATACATCAGCCGCATCAGCTTTTGGGGCAGTGAAACTGAAATTGATCCCAAGGGCCGCGTCCTGATTCCTTCCGATCTGCGGGAAAGCAGCAAGCTGGAAAACAATTTATTGATCCTTGGCAAAATTGATTACCTGGTGATCTGGAACAAGGAAGCCTTCGCAACCAAGTATATGGGTGGTCAGTTTGGTGATGAAAAAATGCAAAAGGTGTCGAGGCTGCTCAATGAATTTTCTTCATTACCCGGTCATGAATAAAGAGGTCCTTGAAATCTTTCAAGGATCGGCAAAAAAACTTTTTGTGGATTGCACGGTGGGCGGCGGCGGCCACAGCTATCATATTCTCAGTGCTTTCACCGCTGCCCGGGTGATCGCTTTTGATCAGGATGAGGAAAGCCTCGCCTTGGCTAGGGAAAACTTGAAGGCTTTCGGGAGGCGGGTCCGCTTCCATCTGGGCGTTTTCGACAGTCTTTTTGAGAATTTTGATTGCCGGAGACTGGCTGTCTCCGGAATACTTGTTGATCCGGGAATTTCTACTGTGCAGTTGAAAAAAAGCCAGCGCGGTTTTTCCCATACCGTGGATGGACCGTTGGACATGCGCAAAGACCAGCGCGTTTTACTCACCGCCGCTGAAGTGCTCAATTCCTTTTCCCAGGAAAAACTGGCGGAAATTTTTTTTAAGTATGGTGAAGTCGCTGAAGCCAGGCGCCTGGCTAAAAAAATCATTGAAAAAAGGCTATTCGCGCAATTGCAATCAACGGTTCAACTACGCCTGCTGGTTGAAGATGTCACCCACTGGCGGCCCCGTCCGGGCCTGCTTCATCCCGCCGCCAAAGTGTTTCAGGCCTTGCGAATTTTCATCAACCATGAACTCGAAGGCATTGAAGCCTGGCTCGAAAAAATACCTTTTAACCTGCGGCCTGGCGGACGCGTAGTTTTCATCACTTATCATTCACTTGAAGACCGTCTGGTCAAAAAAGGGTTTCAACGTTTGCAGCAATTGAAAAAAGTCAAGCTGCTCCGTCCTTTTCCCGGCTTCCCCGGCGGCGAAGAATTGGCCCAAAACCCGGCTTCGCGTTCGGCGAAACTGCGGGCGCTGGAAGTGGCATGAGCAAACAAAGGAAGTCCCTTGCCGATTTTCGCCTGGCTATCCTTGCTTTTTTTATTTTCGTCATCCTGTTCACTTATTCCAGTTTGAATCTGAAAAATGTGGATCTTGGTTACCAGCAGCACGAGCTGTTGCAGCAGGAAAAAAAAATGCGCGCGGAAATCGATCGCTTGCAGGCTCTAAAAGCATTGCTGCTGAACCTGGAGCGCATGGAAAAAATAGCCATGGAGGAACTGGGTTACCAATATCCTGAAACAGACCAGATCATCAAGGTTGTCGAATATGACAATGAAGATTAATTACCAGGGTAAAAAGAGGTTCTTTTTCCTTTCCATCATTTTTTTCATCTGGATTTTTTTTATCACTTTCAAACTTTTCAAGCTGCAGGTAATCGATTACAACACTTATATGGCCAAGGTCAAAGCCCAAATCAACCGGGTGGAAGATCTTCATTCCAAGCGCGGGACGATCACTGATCGCAATGGTGAGATCCTGGCCATATCCTTGCAGTCAAAGTCGGCATTTCTCAGCAACAAGGACAAAGAGATTTCGCTGGCCGTATTCCGGGATTTTTGCCGACGGCTCACCATGGACAATTCCCAAAAAATAAAAGTGAATAAAAGGATCCGCTGTGGCGAAAAATTTATCTGGCTCAAACGCAAATTGACCGATGAAGAATATCAGAAGATCCAGCCATTGGCTTTGAATAAACAAACAGCCGGGACCATTGATTTTATTGATGAATACCGGCGGGTATATCCGCAAAAAAAAATCGCCTCGCATATCCTTGGCGGTGTGGGTATTGACGAACAAGCACTGGGTGGTATTGAGACCAGCCTGGATGCTGAAATCAAGGGCCGCGGCGGCAAACTCAAGGTGTTGATCGATGCCCGAAAAAAGATTTTCCAATTCAAATATCTTGAACAGCCGGTTGCGGGCAAGGATATCCATTTGAGCATTGATGCGGCCCTGCAATTCTTGGTGGAGCGGGAATTGGCCGGCACCATCGAAAAATATCAGGCCGCGGGCGGAGCGGTCATTGTCTTGAACAGCGTTGACGCCCAAATCCTGGCCATGGCAAGTTACCCGGATTATTATCCGCAAGAGATTTGGCGCGCCCCGGCACTGGCCTTGAAAAACAGGGCTATTTCCTTTCTTTACGATCCCGGTTCGACCTTCAAGATCGTTCTGGCCGCAGCCGTCCTTGAAAACCGGGTCTGCGCGCTCGGGGAAATGTTTAATTGCAACAACGGAGTTTATGCCGTCAAGGACAGGCAGATCACCGATGTCCATCCTTTTGATCGTTTGTCTTTTGAGGATATTTTTATTCAATCCAGCAATATTGGCGCTGCCCGCATCGGTCAACGGCTGGGCAAAGAAAAATTTTTTCAAATCATCCAGAGATTCGGCTTCGGCCGCCGCAGCGGGATCGAGTTGCCGGCTGAGGAAAACGGAATTTTAAATCCTTTGGCAAAATGGAGCGGTGTTTCTCTGGCTTTCCTTTCCCACGGCTATGAAATTTCAGTGACACCGCTGCAAATGGCAATGGCGTTCAATGTGCTGGCCTCGGGAGGTTATCTGCTCCAGCCGAAAATTTTGCTCACGAGCGGTTCCGCAAACCAGGGACAGAAAATATTATCAGCACTCAGCCAGCAGCCACTGACCTCTATCCTGACCGCAGTCGTCAACAGGGGGACGGGAAAGAAAGCCGCTATCCAGGGCATCGAAATCGCCGGGAAAACCGGGACGGCCCGCAAAGTCAAGGCCGGAAAATATGCCAGTTCCTATGTTTCTTCTTTCGGCGGATTTTTCCCGGCCGCCAACCCGCAAGTGACCGTTTTTGTAATGATCGATGAACCGCTGGGCATGTATTACGGCGGTGACGTGGCAGCCCCGCTGTTCAAGTCAATCGCTGCAAAAATAATGCTATACCTCAAGATTTTTCCCAACCTGCCTGACCGGCAATGGATTTACCTGTGAAATACCTGGACGAATTGCTTGGCAAGCAAGAATCCCTGGCCTGGCGCGGCAATCTCCATGTGCCTGTTTCCGGCATTGAATTTGATTCACGAAAAATCAAGAAAAACAATTGCTATGTCTCCATCAAGGGCTTCGTCAAAGACGGGATCGTTTATGCTGCTGATGCCATCCGCAACGGAGCCGGTGCTGTGGTTTCGATCCACCCGCCTCCGCAAAATCACCAGCAGGTCACTTGGGTGCAGGTTAAAAATGACCGTCGGGTCCTCAGCCAGATGGCCAGCCGCTTTTTTGACAATCCGGCCCGGAAATTGCAAGTGATCGGGGTTACCGGAACCAATGGCAAAACGACCACGGTGGGTTTGATCCAAACGCTGCTCAATTCCACGGCAAAAACCGCGGCCATCGGCACCCTGAGCATGAATTTCCCCGGCCATGACGAAAAAACCAAATTGACCACTCCGGAAGGTCCCGAGCTATTCTCTTTCATGGCCGAGGCAGTCAAAGCCGGATGTCAAAACCTGGTTATGGAGGTCTCATCGGCTGGCCTCAGCCTGTTCAGGGTCGATGACATCGGGTTCGCCCAGGCAGTTTTCACTTCATTTTCCGGCGATCATCTTGATTTTCACCAGACCATGGAAAATTATTTTGAAGCCAAACTTTCGCTTTTTAAAAAACTTGGCAGTGAGCAATGGGCGATTATCAATGGCGATGACCCTATGGGCGAACGCATCATCAGTGAACTGAACTGCCGCTATGTCACCTACGGTTTTTTTCAGCAAGCGGATATCCGGCCTTTAAAATATCATTTTTCCCTGGACGGTATCAAGGCGCAACTGCAGACGCCGCGCGGGAAAATGGAGATCCAAAGCCGTTTGCTGGGTCGCTTCAACCTGCTCAATATCATGGCTGCAGTCAGTTCGGCGCTGGTCAATGATATGGCTTTGGAAAAGATCAATGCCGGTGTGAACGAATTTGTCCCGGTCAGGGGCCGGGTCAATGTCGCCTATGCCGGCGAGTTCCTGGTGGTGGTGGATTATGCCCATACCGATGACGCTTTGGAAAACTTGTTAAAAGCTTTTCGGGAAATTTCCCAAGGCAAACTGATACTGGTTTTCGGGGCCGGCGGTTGCCGGGACAAAACCAAGCGGCCGCGCATGGGACGGGTTGCCGCCAAGTTCGCGGATTGGGTGATGGTGACCAGTGATAATCCCCGTCAGGAGGATCCCCAGATTATTATATCTGAAATTTTGGCTGGTTTTGATAGTGGCTTCAGTAATTTCAGCACCGAGATCGATCGTAAAAAGGCCATCGAAAAAGCCCTGGACATGGCTGCGCCCGGGGACATTGTTTTGATTGCCGGCAAAGGTCATGAAGATTACCAGATTTTCAAGGACCAAACCGTTCATTTTGACGATTTCGAAATTGTAAATGAAAAAATGAGGAAAGGCCATGCCTGAACTCCTGATTGAAGAAATTGCCGCCGTTGTCTCCGGGAAAGTGAGCCGGTCTGAACGGGTGCGCTCTTTCCGGGATTTTCAATTTGACACGCGGGCCATGGGCGCCAATTCGCTTTTTTTTGCTTTGCAATCGGCAAAAGCCGACGGGCATCGCTTTGTCAAGGATCTGGCCGCCATTCCCGGTGTCGGGGCTGTAGTCAAAGGAGATTTTGCCGACAGCGAGACAAATATCCCTTTGATCCGCGTAACCGATCCTTTGCAGGCAGCCCAGAAATTGGCCATCCATGTCAGGGAAAAATACCGCTCGGTCAAATATGTCGGCATCACCGGCAGTGCCGGCAAAACCACGACCAAGGAATTCATTTTTCAAATCCTCTCCCATAAATTTCGTTCCTTCCGTTCTTCGCAAAACTGGAACAACTGTATCGGCCTGCCTTTTTCGCTTTTAAAAATGAATGGACAAGAAGAAACCGCTGTTTTTGAATTGGCCATGAGTGATCCGGGCATCGGGGAAATTGATCTGCTGGCCGGTATATTGAAGCCGGACGTAGCGGTCCTGCTCAATGTTTTTCCGGTGCATCTGGAATTTCTCAAAACCCTGAAAAACGCCGCCCGGGCCAAGGCTGAAATCTTAAATCATTTGCGCGCCGATGGCTGTGCTTTTGTTAATGGTGATTCGGCCCTGGTTCGCCGGGCGACTGCTGGCAAGAGCGGCCGCAAGATTTTTTTTGGCGCCAATGCGGCCGGGAATCAGATCGTCCTGAAAAAAGTAATTCGCGAAAATGACGACAGCCGCATGGTGATCAACTTTTTCGGGATCAAAGAGGAATTCGTGGTGCCGCTGGTCAGCCGTCTTCATGTTGAGAATCTGTTTGCGGCTATCATTGTGGCCCAGTGTTTGGGGATGAAAAATTTTGAAATTCGGGACGCCGTTTCCAGTTTGCAGCCGCTGGCCGGGCGGGGACAGGTCCGTAATGAGGGAGGCTTTGTCATTATTGATGAGACTTACAATTCAAACCCGGAAGCCCTGAAAAAAACCTTGCAATGGATTGACCGGGAATACCATCAGAAAAAAGCCGCTGTTTTGGGGGATATGCTGGAATTGGGGGCCAATGAGTCCGCCTTCCATCTGCAAGTGGGACGTTTTTTTTCAAAATTGCATTTTGACCTGCTTCTGAC
>JBAXOR010000080.1:0-6023 GCA_037133155.1 Chrysiogenales bacterium
CGCCGCCAACGGCCGCGATCGGGTGGCATGCATCACTCCCCTCAGGTTGGCCGGCGCCCTGAACAAGTCCCGCCATCGGGCAGGCAAGGCCGGCCCGGCGGGCCAGTTGCCGGCCCCGCGGGGACAAAGCCGTAGCTTTGCAGCGGGCCCTCTAAAACCCCCTAGCGTTCGTATAAATCCATCCCTTCTTTTTTTTTGTACAACTCCAAAACAACGGCAGCTTCGCGGCGTAATAATTCCGGTAAAACCGTGATACCGCGTTTTTTCAATTCATCCGGCCAGGCAGCCGGCAGCGGCCCTTCATCGAAGCCCAGGATAACGGTGACGTCGGCGGCGGTCGCACCGTAGGTCAGCCGGGTGACCCCCGACCACAATATGGCGCCCAGGCACATCAAACAGGGCTGGGAACTGCTTACAAGCTCGGCTGGTAGCGCGGCGTCACTGCCCAGGTCCCAGGTTTGCAGGTCCTTCTGGGCGCAGGCAATGGCTATCACTTCGGCATGAGCCGAAGAGCAGCGCAACGGCTCGACGCGGTTTACGCCCGCGCCCAGCAATTTACCGCCGTTGGCGGCAAATACGGCGGCGGCGAAAGGCCCGCCGCTGGCGTGTTCCACGTTCTGCCGCGAAAGCCCGATGACCCAGCGCATGCGTTCTTCGGGATCGGGAATGACAATATCTTTGCCGGTCAGCATTTTATCAAGCCAGGCGGGCAGGGTCAGCAGAACGCCATGATCGGGATATTTTTCTTTTTTCATCGGTTTCGATTATACCATAATCACTTTTTTTATCTCCTTTTTTTTGTCGACAGGGTTCGGCAATGCTGATATAATTGATTTTAAGAAAATCACCGGAGTAAAACCATGTGCGGAGTGGTCGGAATTGTCTATGATAAACATAGCGCCAGGCTGGGCCAGGTCGGTTCATTTCTGCTGAAGAAACTCGAATACCGGGGATACGATTCGACCGGCGGCGCTTTTTTCAAAAAGGACGGAACGATCATCCTGAAAAAAAAAGTGGGCTCGCCCACCAAGGTCATCCATGAGCTTGATCTGGAAAAACCGGGCGGCTACAAGTTCATCGGCCAGGTGCGCTGGGCCACCTATGGCTCGGTGACCGACGAGAACGCCCAGCCGCACGAAGTGAATTGCCGGACGCGCCTCCTGGGCGCCCATAACGGCAACATTTCCAATACCGACAGCCTGAAGGAATTCCTCCTTGAAGCCCGCCACCGCATCCTTTCGGACAATGACGGGGAGATGCTGGTCCACCTGGTGGAGCATTTTTACCACGAACAATTAAACCTGCGCAAAAAGCCGGATCCGCAAACCCGGGTCGATGACCTGCTGCAGGCCATTCTGCGCGCCAATCAGAAAGCGGTGGGTTCCTATGCCGCATGCATCTCGGCAACGGATATTGAAGGGATCTTCGCTGTCAAGGCCGGTTCGTCGCTTTACGCCGGCAAAGGCGCGGACGAGGACGGCGATTTCATCGTCGTCTCTTCCGATCTCACTTCGGTCCTGGCCAAGACCCGTTTCCTCATCCCGCTGCTCGAAGGGCAGGGGATTTATTTCACTGCCAGCAATTATTTTGTTTTTTCACTTGCCGACGGCAGCCGCAGCACTCCGGGATTGAAGCGCTCCAAACTGAATGTCGCCGATATCGCCCTGCAGCCCAAGTATCATTTTTTCATGGAACAGGAGATCGATTCCACGGTTGCCAACCTGGACATGATCCTGAAATATTATTTCCCCGAACCCTGTGAGGAACCGTATTTCCCGGTATTTGAAAGACATGCCGGGGATTGCAAGGATATTGTTTTTGAACTGCTCAAGCTGTATTCCATATTCGACCGCGAAAAACTGAAGGAAACTTTTTTGCGGATCGTCGGCAGTCCTTGCTTTGCAGCCCTGGTCAATGAGATCAACCGTCTCGAGTCCCAGGGGCTGCCGAACGATGCGTCGGTTATCTTTTCCAGTGACGAAGCCCAACTGCTGCGTGAACTGCGTGAATTCGGCGAGGAATATGATGCCGCTTTGTTCGTCCTGGATATGATCGTCATCTGGAAAAAAAAGCGCAAGGTCATCCGTTTCAAGGATGAAGCCGTGGCTCTGTTCCAGCAGAGTTTCGCTGCCGGCGGCCGGGTTTTCTTCATCGGCGCCGGGACATCCTATCATGCGGCGCTGACGGCCGGTTATTTCTTCAACCACCTGACTGCACTGGGTATCGTCCCCTGCAACCCGGACCTGTTCCGCTCCGTTTACATGAACAGCCTGCGGCCCGGGGATGTGCTGGTGGCCATTACCCAATCGGGAGAAACAAAGGATCTTGTCGATATCCTGAACCAGGTGCGGGAAAAATTCCGGGAAAAAATCCATATTATCGCCGTGGTCAACAACGAAAACTCGACCATTCCCCAGGAAAAAGCCGAATTTTTTCTGCCGCTGCTCTGCGGACCTGAAATCGCCGTGGCGGCCACCAAGTCCTTCAGCGCCCAGCTGGCGCTGTTTTATCTGCTTGCCGCCAGCATGAAAAAAGATGTGCCCCCACCGCAGCAAAAGATCGGAAAGATTAAAAATCTCGTCGGCCATACCCTGAAAACCAGTGAAGAAGATGTCACCGAGGTCATGCTCAAATTCTTCCTGAAGCCCTCGATCCATATTTTAGGAACCTCGCTGATCGGGCTCGCCCGTGAAGGGGCGCTGAAGATCAGGGAGGTGGTGTTAAACCATGCCGAAGGCTATGACGCGGCCGAATTCAAGCATGGGCCGAACACGATTTTGGGTAAAAGCACCCTGTTTTCGTTCCTGGACATGGAGAAGCTCCTGGCCGATATGGCCGATTTCAGCCGCGACCTGCTCCGCAATCCGGCCATCCCTGCCGGCAAACGGGACGAAGTCAGCGGTTGTTTTTTCAACTTGATCCGCGATTTCAAATTCGCAGATTTCAGTGCCGAAATCCTGAACAGCCAGGATTCGCTTTCAGGGAAGCAGAGCCTTTACCAGGATTTGTATCGCCAGTTCAAGGAACAGGTCAATGCGGAACGTTATTTTTCAAATTATCCCCTTATTTTTGTCTGCCCGCCCGATGAACGCGATATTCGCATCACCATCTCGCAGATACACACCCACAAGATCCGCGGCGCCGATGTGGTGCTGATCGCCGAGGAGAACGAAGAGCTGAAAAAAGCCCTGGAAGGCAAGCCTGCCGGCATTGATGATTATTTTTTCAAGTATATCAAGATCCCCAGCAGCGGTGACAGCAGTATTTTCGTTTTTCAGGCGGCCGCAGTGCTGCAAAGGCTGGCCCTGAAAATGTCCGTGGCCAAGATGAAATATCTCAACCGCGCTCATATCGAAAATCACGGCGTCCACCCTGATGTGCCGAAAAACGTATCCAAGTCAATTACCGTCGATTGAACATTTTTCGCCGACCGCCGCTTTTCAGCAAATTCGTTATAGGTTCTCGACAGCGCGGGGAGATGTTGCTATAATCGATTTTTAAGCCTGAACCACGAGTGAGTTGCATGAAATGAAAATCGAAAATTTTCCTGGTGCGGGAGTGACGCCATGGTGAGAAAATATCAGCTGATTGATGGGAAAATAAGTGAATGTCAAAATGAGCAAAGCCCGATCTCGGTCTATGTCAATCCCAGTGATACCGATAAAAAATATTTGACCGAAGAATTGAAGCTGGACGAGCACACCTTGAATTCCTCCCTCGATCCCGACGAACTGTCGCGCCTGGAATTCGAGCCGGAGCACGTCGCCCTGATCTTTAAGCGCCCCAAGAACTATGTTGCCTGCGATAATTTCCTGTTCAAAGTTTCTTCATTGGGCTTGTTCTTATTCAAGGACCGCCTGATCATCCTGCTGTCAGAAGACATACCGCTTTTTGAAGGCAAGCCGTATTTGCGCGGGCTGTCGCTAACCAAAGTGATGCTCTCTTTGATATACCGTTCGATTTTTCATTTCATCGAACATTTAAAGATCATCAACATGTTGTCTGATTCCCTGGAGGCAAAGATCAACGCCTCAATGGAGAACAAGTACCTGCTCAATTTGTTTATCCTGGAAAAAAGTCTGGTCTATTACCTCAACGCCACCAATTCCAATGGCATGGTTATTGAAAAAATCAAGAACAATGCCGCCAAAATAGGGATTGACGCCGATTGCCAGGAATTCCTTGACGACATCCTGATCGAAAACAACCAGTGCTACAAGCAGGCCGAGATCTATTCCAATATCCTTTCCGGATTGATGGACGCCCGGGCCTCCATCGTGGGCAACAACCTGAACGTATTGATGAAAACCCTGAATATCATCACCATTTGCATCATGATGCCGACGCTGGTGGTCAGCATTTTCTCCATGAATGTCCCATTTCCCCTGCAGCACCATCCCCTGGCATTTGTCTTCGTCATGTCACTGGCCGTTGTCTCCGGCATCGGCTTCCTGTTCTTCTGGAAGCGCAAGAAGTGGTAGCCGGCAATGCAGGGCAAACGCATCTAAATTTCTTCATTATCAATAACCCTGGAGTCTTTGAGGAGTTTCAGCAGGTAATTTCGATCCCAGCCAGCTTTTTTTCGTCTGCTTCTAATTCCAAGTCTTTTGTGAGGATTGGCTTTAATGAGGTTGAGAGCGATACGATTAAGCAGCAAGAAGTTTCTTGCGGCATGGCCAGCACTCTTTTGACTGGCATTTTCCGAGAATCCGACATCCAGACACCAATGAAGTGAGTTTTCAATACCCCAGTGTGAACGTACTGCGTGAGCGATTTTCTTGGGGTCAGGAAGGAGCGAGGTGATATCGTAAAGGGTTTCCCGTTGTTCAACACCAGTCGCCCCAGGCACTAACCATGTCGATGAAAGGCTTCTTGCCCTTTTCGGCTTAGCCCCGGAAAGTCTTGCCATCGAAAGCCACCACCTCGCCAGCAGTTAATTAAGCAACATTTTGTGTCCACTTCAAAAAACTCTTTTCCATCTGAAGCGGATCGATCCGGGATAATACACGGTTGAAGGTGTCGTGCGATGGCGATAATATGTTGAAGGTCGTGGGCTTTCGTGCGTTCTATCCTTGGATCCTCAACCTCGCTGAAAAAAGATAGTGGCCCTATCATTGTTGTTTCTTCCTGCGTACTTGGCGGCCCTTGAGGGGAACCGCGTCGGTTCGTTCGCGTTCACCAAGTTTATTGGTGGTGCCGGTTCGCTTTAAAACCAGTTTCATTTTGTCCACGATTTCCCATTCAAAAACCTCGCCCTTCTCGAAGTCAAGAGCCTTGGCTAAAGTGTTGGGAAAATTTATGTACCACTGATTTCCCTTGCTCCTGGCGATAAGTTGGATTGTAGTTGGGTAGCCCATTGTTGCCTACTTCTCTATGGATATCCGTAGATCATATTATACAATAATCAAGGCGATTTTAAAAGGGAATTTCTAATATTTATTAAATAACAAGCCGGAAATACAGGCGACTGCCGGCATGTCTATGGAAAAATCAATAAATTATCACAAATTAAGATGCATTTGCCCTGGGGGGTTGCATTTCATGTTGTCTTGAATTAAAATCCATATAAATGAAAAACATAAAAAAAATAGGCAAATATACGATCAGCGGTGAAATCGGCCAAGGCGGCATGGGCGTGGTTTACCGCGCCCAGGACCCCTTGATCGGCCGTACGGTTGCCATCAAGACCATCCGCCTGGACATTCTGCAGCAGGAGACGGGCAAGGATGAAGCTCTGAAGCGTTTCCTTCGCGAAGCCCAATCGGCTGGCAATCTTTCCCACTCCAATATCGTCACCATTTACGATGTCGGTGAAGATGAAGGACTGATCTACATTGCCATGGAATTTATAGAAGGTCAAAGCCTGGAAGACCTGTTGAAGCAAAACAAAAAGTTTTCCCTGGACGAGATCGTGCAGTTGTTCAGCCAGATCGGGGCCGCCCTGGACTATGCCCACGAGAAAGGGATTGTGCACCGTGATATCAAACCGGCCAACATCCTGGTCGATCAGAACCACAAGGTCT
>JBAXOR010000081.1:0-6012 GCA_037133155.1 Chrysiogenales bacterium
ACGAATCGCGGCGCCTGGCCAATGAACTGCAGCTGCCGCGCAGCCTGCGGCTCGGAATTGTATTTGAAATTTAAGCGGATCTTATTCTCAAAAGAGACTTAAAATCTGAAAAATTTCCTATTCTGTTACATTCAACTGAGCAGGCGATACGAAGGTACTGCCCAAATTCCTTCGCTGATTTCAAAGATGCGATCACCGCGATAGACAACCATACCTCCCAGCCAACGGTTTTGCAAATTTTTCGCCAGTGTTTTCATGGCAGTTATATCCGGGGCATGAATCGTATCACGCGCCTTGATTTCAATGCCGATCAATCCCTTCTCCGTTTCAATCAGCAAATCGATTTCAAGTCCGGAGCGGGTACGATAGAAATATATTTTATTTGAATTTTTTGTTGTACTGATATATTTCATGATTTCACTGACCACATAGTTTTCAAATAATGGGCCCTGGGTTTCCGATTTTATTCCCGTCAGTTGTCTGAGAATACCCATGTCCGTCCAATAAATTTTTGGTGTTTTGATTAATGTGCTGGAGATATTTGTGTGATATGGCGGCAGCAGGAATACCTGATAGGACATTTTCAGATATTCAATATAACGCCGGACAGTTTCCACGCTGATTGCGGCATCACGGGCAATTTCTGAAAAAGACAGGAGTCCGGTATAGCGTTGGGCTGCGAGGTGTTGAAATGTTTTAAAGGGTTTCAAATCGCTCATACGGGCAAGATCGGCCAAATCTCTTTCCAGGTATGCGGATTCAAATGATTTCAACCATTCCCATTTACGATCATCCTGCAATTGCAGGAGTCCTGGCATACCGCCCCATTGCAGCAGATAATCTTGCCAATTTTTGATGTTGTTTACTTTCTTTAAATCCGCGATTTCAGATTGTTTGCTGCATGCGGCAGTGACAGATTGTTTTTCAATGATAAGATCGAGTAATGGCAAAGTGATTTGCTGGGGAGAATCGCTGATCAATTCACATAGACAAAGCGGCCACAACTCGTATATCAATACTCGTCCCGCCAATGTCTCATGAACCTTTTTTAAAAGCAGTATCTGCGAGCTGCCTAACAGAACCGAAAAATCTATTTTTTTTTCATCAAAGGCAAATTTGATCTTGTCGAACAGTGCCGGTTCTTTTTGAATTTCGTCCAGTATGGCATTGCCGACACTGCTTCCCCAATTAAATGACGAAATTTGGGAGAGCTGATCGCGGTATTCCCAGGCATCAAGATTGAAATAATTCAGTTTTGGATACAAGTGTTTGGCCGATGTTGTTTTGCCCGTTTGCCGTGAACCGGTTAATAAAACAATAGTGTTTTCGTTGGTTTTTGGTAAGCGCTGGTAAATCAATCTATTTTTCTGCATTATTTCACACCTCATGTGAAATATTACAGGCAAATTTCACAGATGTCAAGAAATTTAAGTTGCTCTTATTCGGTTGTGCTTTCCATCTTTTCCTGGCAAGGAACGCAAAACTTGGCGAAAGGCAGCACTTCCAGGCGTTTGGAAGCTATCTCAGTGCCGCAGTGCTGGCATTTCCCGTATTCGTTTTTATCGATTCTATCCAGGGCTTCTTCCACTTCCTTTAAATTATTAATCATGTTGGAAGACATCAGGAAGCCCATTTCTTTTTCGATGAGTTCATTGGCCTGATCAATTTCGTCCATGGCTCCACCGCCGCTGCTGGCCGTTTCACGCCAGTCAATGACTTTTAAAATCTCGTCGCGCAATGATTCCAGTCTCTTGCTTATTTTGCTATTCCTTTTGTTTTTCATTTTTATCTCCTAACGATGATATTTGATTCCCTTGATGATCGTCAAGGCCCGGTAAACCTGTTCCAGAAAAATGATACGGAAGATGTCATGGGGAAAGGTCAGGTCTGAAAATGAGATGTTCTGCTGGCAGCGCCGCCGCAGCTGGTCATTGAAGCCGGCAAAGCCGCCGATTAAAAAAACCAGTCTTCCCGGATGATATGATATTTTTTGTTCCAGGAATTTGGCAAATTGCGGCGAGTCCATTTTTTTACCGGCTTTGTCCAAAGCAATAACGTAATCCTTTTCTTTGATTTCTTTAAGGAACAGGGTCGTTTCTTTTTCTCTCACGAAAATTTCCTCTTGATGTTTAATCTCCTTAATTTTTTTTATGCTGAATTTTACAAAATAATTAATACTTTGTAAATACTTTTTTTCAAGTTCCTGAAGGCTTTTAAATTTCAATTCGCCGCTGCAAAGTAATTCAATGGTTTTCATACATTTTCAGCTTGTTATACAGAGATTTACGTGAGATTTCCAAGATGCGCGCCACCTGGCTCTTGTTTTTATACTTGCGCACCAGGTAAGTGATGTATTCTTTTTCAACCTTGGCCAGCGAGCGTTCTCCGGATTGGATGAGTTGCAAAATGTTTTGCGGCCGGTCCAGCAGTGAGCGAACCTCTTTTTCAATCAGCGGGCAGCGGCGCACGGACAGTCCGAAGATGAAGTTTTCCAACTCGCGGATATTGCCCGGCCAGGGATAATCCAGCAGTTTCCGCAGGATTTCAGGGGCGAGTTGCATCTCCACTTGATGCTGCAAGCAGAAATATTGCAGCAGCGGCGAGATGTCGTTTTTGCGCTCGCGCAATGGCGGAACGAAAATGCTGACTGCCGCTATGCGGAAATAAAGGTCGGAGCGAAATTCACCGCGGTGCACTTTTTCGGCAATAGAGCTGTCGGCCGAAAAAATAAATCGGGCCGCGATGTCTGTTTCCTGATTGGAACCCAGTGGGAAAAACTTTTTTCTTTCGATTACGCGCAGCAGTTTGGCCTGCATGCTCAAGCTCAGCAGGTCGATATTATTAAGAAAAATAGTGCCATTTTCGGCGGTTTTCCATTTGCCGGAATAATCACGATCAGCCCCGGTGAAGGCTCCTTTTTGGAAACCGAACCATTCGCTTTCCAGCAACGTTTCGGGCACATCGCCGCAGCCCAGGTTGAGCAGCGGCTGGAAGGGGCTGAGCCCGGCCAGAACATTGGCCCAGAAATCCTTGCCTGTCCCGGTTTCGCCGAAAAACAGAACCGCTGTTTGTAAATGAGCGATCTTTTCGATCGTCTCCCTGATGGTCAGCGATTTCTGATCGGCAAGATTAGAAATCAAGGTAAAAATCGTAGCGTTTGGCATCCATCCAAAGTTTTTCCAGGGCATATTTCTTCCGCCAGTCAGCGGAAAAAATGTTGATGACGAAATCGACGTAATCGACCAGAATCCATTCTGCCAGCCTGTTGCCTTCAATGCCCAAGGGCTGCAAATTGAGATCTTTTTTCATGGTTTCCAGCAGGGCGACGGCCAGGGCATTGTTCTGGCGTATCGAATTTCCGGAACAAATGACCAGGTAGTCGGTCATTTCGCTGATCCCTTTCAGTTTCAAAACCGTGATTTTTTCAGCTTTTTTATCCAGCAGGATCTGCACTGTTTTCTTGATTTCAGCGGGGATGCGGCGTTTTTGCAAGTCAGCCGAGACCAGCTTGAATTCCTCAATCTTCATATAATTTATTTCCCTCCATGATGGTTTGGACGTTTTTTTCAACCCAGGACGAAATGTCCTGGCCGCGGGCGACTTTTTTTCTGACAGCCGTGGCAGACAGCGAAAGATAAGCGGAAGTATAGGAGTAAAGGAAAGCGGTCGGCGGCAGCGGTGAATTTTCCGGTTCGCGGCCTACGGGGATGTTTTCGCTTCGCAACAAACGCTCTACCAAAGGTTGGTGGCTGTTCCGGCGTATGACAATGATGAAAAAAACCTGCCCGAGCAACTGTCGATATGCTTTCCAGGTTTTTATTTTTAAAAAACCTTCGCTGCCGGTGATAAAGTAAAATTGTTCGGCCGGATATTCGTTTTTCAACTGGCGTATAGTGTCGATGGTCCAGGAATCTCCCGGCCGGCGGAGTTCCAGGTCGCAGGGCACTAAGCCGGGGTAGGGGCGCAGTGCTTCTTTCAGCATGGCCAGGCGCAATTCCGCCGCTGGCGGCGCCTGAAGTTTTTTGTGCGGAGGGTGGGCGGAAAGGATATACAGGATTTTCTCCAGGCCGAAAGCCGCTTTTATTTTCAGTCCCAGATCGACATGTCCCCGGTGTACAGGGTTAAAGGTTCCACCCAGCAATCCGGTTCTACTCTGGCTCATAAAAAGCGAACAGTATTTTTTTCAATTTCAAGAGGTTGATCTCTTTCAACGCCGATATTTCCACATAGGGGATTTTACGCTTGCGGCACAAATCATGCAAGCCGTCAATTGCGGTCCTGTTTTCCGATACCAGGTCCACCTTGTTGGCAACCACCATGAGTTTTTTTTTCAGCAGCAGGGAGTGGTACATAGCCAGTTCTTTTTCCAAAACCTGAAAACTTTTCAGGGGCGTCAGCAGGCTGAACAACGATATATCGATGATGAAAATCAGGACTTGCGTCCGCTCGATATGCTTTAAAAATTCCAACCCCATGCCTTCTCCCCGGTGTGCCCCTTCCAATATGCCGGGAATGTCGGCTACAACCAGGCTGCGCTTGTTTAAATCGACTACGCCTAAATTGGGAGTCAGGGTGGTGAAGGGGTATGCGGCAATTTTTGGCTTGGCGGAGCTGATCTTTGAAATCAAAGTCGATTTTCCGGCGTTGGGTAACCCGACCAGTCCGGCGAAAGCGATAAGTTTCAATTCCAGCATGACTTGAATGCTTTCTCCCTTTTCCCCGTTCTCGGCCCGGCGCGGCGCCTGGTTGACCGAAGATTTGAAATGGATATTGCCGCGGCCGCCCTTGCCGCCCTTGGCCAGGATGAATTGCATGCCGATACGCTCAAAATCAAAAATCAATTTTTCGTCGGGAAAAGTTTTAACCACGGTTCCGGCCGGAACCTGCAGGACAATGGCCGCTCCGTTTTTCCCGGTCCGTTTTTTGCTTCTGCCCTGACCGCCGCTTTCGGCCTTAATTAATCTTTTGTATTTGAAATCTCCCAGGGATTGGCATACCGGGCTGCTGATCAGGATGATATCGCCGCCATCGCCGCCGTCGCCGCCGTCCGGGCCGCCGTGGGGGATGAATTTTTCCCGGCGGAAGCTCAGGCAGCCGTTGCCGCCGTCTCCGGCTTTAAAGGATATTCTGGTCCGGTCGATGAACATGGGTTATTTAAGATGATCGTTAGGAATATAACTCTGGCGGGAAACGTCAAAAAAATTAATTGGGATCGACCTCAACGAATTTGCGCCCGGCCCGGGTTACAAAACGCACCTTGCCTGTGGACAGGGCAAAAAGGGTGTCATCCTTGCCCAGACCGACGTTTTTTCCTGGTTTGATGCGCGTGCCCCTTTGCCTGACGATAATGGACCCGGCGTTGATCGCTTCGCCGCCGTATTTCTTGACACCCAGTCTTTTAGAAGTGCTTTCGCGGCCATTTTTCGCGCTGCCGCCTGATTTTTTATGAGCCATTATTCAGTCTCCTTGACTTTGGCGCTGGCCTTGATTTCGATCTTTTCGATTTGAATTTTATGGAGTTTCTGCCGGTGTCCCTGCGATTTGCGGTAACCTTTCTTGGATTTCATTTTATAGATATGAATTTTGTCAGCCTTGATCTCTTCGAGGATCTTCGCCTTGACCTTGGCGTTCTTGACGTAGGGGTTGCCGATGTGCAGCTGCTTGTTGTCCTGCAACAGCAATACAGTATCCAGACTGGCCGAATTTTTTTTGACTAACTTTTCGGGAAGCAATTCCACTTCCAAGATATCACCTTCGGCGACTTTATACTGCTTTCCGCCGGTTTCAAGTATGGCAAACATGGTCATCTCCTTTGATGGACAATTTCTTTTTATAACACAAATTCAGGTCATAGTCAATATTTTTTCGGGTAACTATTCAGTTCTTACAATCATAGAAAAAACTCACCCCCGCTCCCCCTCTCTTTTTTTTAAAGAGAGGGGGTGAAGAAGACTTCTTACTCCCCTTCTCTTGCCAAAAGAGAAGGGCAGCACAAACCATCTGTCCACGAAG
>JBAXOR010000082.1:0-5959 GCA_037133155.1 Chrysiogenales bacterium
TTCGCCCGCATCTTCTATCGCAACGCTATGAACATCGGCCTGCCCATACTGGAAGAATTGCACAAACATTACCGGCTGTCACTGATCATCACCCAGCCCGACTCGCGGGGCGGGCGCCATCGGCAAGCGATCATCCCAGCCGTCAAGAAGTTCGCCCTGGAAAACAGCATAACATTGATCCAGCCCCCTTCCCTGCGCGAACCAGGACTTAGCGAAGTAATCAGCCGCATCCATCCCGACATCGCCATTGCCGTAGCCTATGGCCAATTCATTCCCAGCCAATTGTATGCCCTGCCGCATTTTAAAACCATTAACGTTCATTTTTCGCTGCTGCCGGCCTACCGTGGGGCAGCGCCGGTGCAGCGGGCCATTGAAAACAACGAAACCCGCAGCGGCATCACCATCTTTGAAATAAGCGCTCACATGGACGCAGGCGACATCTGGGCCCGGGAAGAAGTCATCATCCAGCCCAACGATACCTGCGGCTCTTATCAGCAGCGCCTGGGTGAACTGGCCGCCCCTTTGCTGCTGAAAACCATGGAGCAAATTTTTTCAGATAAAATCAGGAAGCACCCTCAGGAGAATTCTCTGGCCACCCTGGCCCCACTGGTAAAAAAGAGCGAGGGCCGGGTCGATTGGAATTTGCCGGCCCGGCACCTCGTCAATAAACTGCGGGCTTTCACTCCCTGGCCGGGATTGTTTTTCACCATGGGAAACCGGCAGATCAAAATCATCAATGCCGGAATCTGCAACCAAGCGCACCAGGTCCCAACAGGGAATATCCTGACTCTGGACGCCTTGGGTCTGAAAGTCGCCTGCGGCCAAGGCTCGGTTCTGGAAATTAGCGGAATTCAACCTGAGGGTAAAAAAGAAATGAGCCCCAGGCAATATTCACTAGGCAACCACTTCCCCGAGCGTCTGGCATGAATTTCATCACCCCGGCCGCCGGCGTCCTACGCGAGTATTTCGCTGCCCCGCAAACCAATCTGCGTATGCTGTTGACAAGATTTTTGGAACATTATCCAGGCAGCGACAAAAACGCGCTGACACGCACGGTATACGGAGTAGTGCGCAAGGACATCGCCATTGAGCACGTTATCGGCCTTTTCCTGAAAAACAAAAACCAGGCGCCGGCCGCGGCCACGCACGTTTTTTTAAAAATCGCCGTTTTCCTGCTGCTATTTTCCGATTCCTATCCCGAATATGCGGTAGTCAACGAAGTGGTAAATTCGGTAATCAAAAAAGAAAAACCTTTTGTCAACGCTGTTTTGCGCCAGCTGCTGCGCCATAAGCAGGAGGTCAAGGACGGCCTCAACCGCAGCGAAAACCCGAGCCTGAAATTCGCCATCTCGACACAATTACTCGCCAGCCTTAAACAGATTGACGCCGCCAGTGAAACCGACCTGGAATACCTGGACCGCGAACCCGCCTTTCACCTGCGGTTCAACCCGAAGCAAATGACTATGGACCAGGCGCGGAGGACCCTGGCCGGAGCAGGCATCCCCTGCCGCGAACTACCGCAGCTGGACTGTTTTGAAACCACAGCCGCCGGCCTGGTACTGGAAAAGCCGGAGCAATTGGGTGGATTTTACATACAGAACACCGGTTCTCAGGCGGTGGCACTGCTGGCCGCAGCAACGGCAGAAAAAACAGTCTGCGATGTGGCGGCGGCTCCAGGGGGCAAATCACTGACCCTGGCCTGCCTGCGGCCCGATTTAAAAATCTGGGCCAGCGACGTCAGCCCGCAACGGCTGCGACTGCTCGAACAAAATATCCGCCGGTTGCACCTGGACAGCATTAACCCTTTCGTCGCCGATATATTCAAGTATCCGCCAAGCCGGGAGGCGGCTGACCTGGTGATCATCGATGCCCCCTGCACCTCGAGCGGCACCTTGCGCAAAAATCCCGATTTAAAAAGCAAGATCAGCCGGGAAATGATCGATACCAATGCCCGGCAGCAGCGCCTCATGCTGGCCAGCCTGGTTGAACGTTTTCCCCACGCCCGCTGCTTGTATGCCGTCTGCTCATTTATCCATGAAGAGGCCGAGGGGGTAGTGGAAAAAGTGGCCGCCGCCAAAAGCCTGCAGGCAATCGCCATTCAGCCGCTGCTGGGAAAATACCGTTTCCGGATAAAAAAGACGCGCTTCGGCTGCTATCTGCTGCCCTCGGAACTGAACAACGACTTGTTCTATATCAGTCTGCTGGAACCAAAGCGACAAAGGAAGGATCTCGGTTTACGGCATACGGTGGACGGCGTACGGTAAAAGCCAAAGGCACAAGGAAAGCGAAACAACCTTAATCGACTGTAAAAATTCTTTTTCTTAGGATTTCGATCAATGTTTGAATCAATTTTTTCTCGATTCAGGAATTAGGGACCTTGGGGTTTTTTTTCATGCCGTCAACCGTCTGCCTTATGCCGTACGCCGAGTTCTGCTGCGATATCTCAGCCCCAAAGCACCAGATCCATCTCATAAGGATCACCCAACAACGGGTGAAAGGGCGTCACCCGCAGTTTGAAACCAAAATTACCGGTACGGGCGCAGGGGATAACGCCGCTGAAGCGATAGCGATTGTCAGCGATTTTAGTGACTTCATTTAAAACGGCCAGGGCTGAATTGTGCAGCACATCTTCGCCGATGATATTGCCGTAATAGGCTTCGACCCTGACGTCACCGGGATCGATTTTACCTAAATAAATGTCCGCCTGCAGCGGAAATTGTTCGCTGCTTTTGTATGTCCGGACTGTATCGGCCTGAACATTTTCAATGCGCAGAGCATAAAATTCATTTTTTATCCTGTTTTTCCACTTGACCAATTCGCGGTCAAGTGCGAAATTATCGGCACTCAATTTGGCATGATTCTCAGCCGCGTTTTTATAAAATTTGTAAAAATATTCCTTGACCATACGGCTGGTATTGTAGCGCGAGGCGATGGTCAGCAGGGAATGCTTCATCATGCGGATCCATTCCCGCGGCAACCCGTCCGAACCGCGTTCATAAAACAATGGTATGATGTCTTTTTCCAGGATCGAATAAATGGCTTTGCTTTCGACTTCATCCTGGTATTCCTTGTCGGTGTAGACTTCGCGGTTACCGATAGCCCAGCCGTTTTTCAGGTCGTAGGCTTCATCCCACCAGCCATCCAGAACGCTGAAATTCAGAACACCGTTGCAGGCGGCTTTCATCCCCGAAGTGCCGCAAGCCTCAAAGGGACGCAGGGGGGTGTTCAGCCAGATATCGACCCCGGAAACCAGGTAGCGGGCGACGTTTATATCATAATCCTCTATAAAGGCGATTTTCTTGCGCAAATGTTCCGCGGACATGAAGGTGATGATATTCTTTATCAGTTCCTTGCCGGCCTGGTCCTGCGGATGGGCTTTGCCGGCGAAAACCAGTTGCACCGGAAACTCGGAGTTATTCAGTATTTTCAGCAGCCTTTCCGCATCCTTGAAGATCAGGTAAGCCCGTTTGTAGGTGGCGAAACGGCGGGCGAAGCCGATGGTCAGGGCCACCGGGTTCAGAGCCTCCTGCGATTCGTTGACCAGCAGGTTTGACGCCCCCTTGGCGATAAGCTGTTTTTGCAAACGCTGGCGGGCGAAAGCGATCAGGCGCCGGCGGCGTATTTCATGTACGTTCCAGAGTTCGGGATCGGGAATGTTCTGTATTTTTTCCCAAACATCACGATAATCCTGCTTTTCCCGCCACTTGTTGCCCAAATATCTTTCAAAGAGATCATTCATTTCAAAGGAAATCCAGGATGGGATATGGATGCCGTTGGTGATCGCCTGGATGGAAACATGCTCCAACGGCACTTCGGGCCAGAGGTTTTTCAGCATGTCCTTGGACACTTCCGCATGCAGGATGGAAACGCCATTGACAAAAGCCGCATTTTTCACGGCGGCGACTGTCATGGAAAAATTCTCCTGGCTGTTGTCGGGATGAACGCGGCCGAAAGCCATGAAATCATGCCAGGAAATGTTGAATTCCTTCAAGTAATTGGCAAAATAATTTCTCATCAATTCGGGAGTAAAGACATCGTGGGCTGCCTGCACATTAGTGTGGGTGGTAAAGACACTCGATTTGCGGACCAATTCTATCGCCTCCTGAAAATTGAGGTCGCTGTTTTTCATCAACACCCTGGCCCGTTCAAAAGGAGTGAACGCGGAATGGCCTTCATTCATGTGCACGACCGTCTGCTGGATGCCCAACTGGTCAAGCATTTTTACCCCGCCGATGCCCAGGATGATTTCCTGCTGCAGCCGGATCTCGGGATTGCCGCCGTAGAGCTGGGCCGTCAAGCGCCGGTCGTACTCGCTGTTTCTTTCCAGGTTGGAATCGAGCAGGTAAATGTTCACCCTGCCGACCAGAATCTGCCAGACTTTGACCGCAACTTTGCGGCCGGGGAAATCCAGTTCGATTTCCAGCGCCCGGCCGTCGGCGAGTTTCACTTCCTGAACCTGCATATTGTGAAAATCATTAATCTGGTAGAAATCCTGCTGCCAGCCGTCCATATTCAGGTATTGCTGGAAATAGCCCAACTGGTACAGCAGGCCGACGCCGCGAAAATTAAGATTCAAATCACTGGCCGCCTTGACATGATCGCCGGAAAGGATACCCAACCCGCCGGAATAAATCGGCAGCGTATCACTCAGACCATATTCGGCGGAAAAATAAGCTATACTAACCTGTTGGGAATGGTTGACACTGTGCAGCATGTTCAGGTATTGTTCCAATTGCTCATTAACCCGCTGCACTTCACTTAAAAATCCATCGTCAATGGCCAGTTCATCAAGCTTTTCCTGGCTGATTTCGCCCAGCATGCGGA
The DNA here is from genome assembly GCA_037133155.1 of Chrysiogenales bacterium. GTDB lineage: Bacteria > Acidobacteriota > Aminicenantia > UBA2199 > UBA2199 > UBA2199. The sequence continues at coordinate 4,825 of JBAXOR010000082.1, forward strand.
TCGGGTTATGCTGATTTTTTTCCCACAGATCGCTGTCCATGGTGATGAACAGCTTGATGGCTTCCGGATTCCAGGTCAGCCACAAATTGCCGGCAATAGCCAGCAGCGGCTTCAGCTTCTCAGGCAGATCGGGAACAACCTTGAATTTCATGAAATTGTTCATGGGTCAGCGCTCCTGTAAAATCGTGATTAAACACACCCTGTTCACAGCAGGGAAAGAATATCGCTTTTTTTTAAATTCAGATAAAATTTCAATTTTCCCGTTATCAGTTTCTGGCTTGAAACCAGCAGCAAAAAATAACCGGCATTCAAAGAATAGACAAAAATCCTGAATTGTCCGGAAATATATTCAATGCAGATATCGGCGCCGGCCACTTCCAGATTGTCCAGTTTGGCCAGCACATCAGCCAGTTCGGCGCCCAGCAGGTCGATATCCATACTGGATGGCAGGTAGGTCGCTTTTTCCAATTCAAGTCCGTCACGGCCCCAAATCCCAATCAGGTAGGTTTCGGGATTATGCTGGTGAATATCATTAAAAATCGTTTCAAACAATTTGCTTTCCCCTTTTTTGGATCCGCTCCAGGAAATACTGCAATCTTTCGATAATCTGGCCGTTCTTTTCATTACGCTGCAGCAGCAGAATGGCCTTGATTTTTAAAAAATAGTCAGTGTTAGCTGTTTTTTCAAGGAGTTTTTTATAAATAGCCAATGATTCGTTAAACAGCCCTTGCTTGAAATATAACTCGGCAGCGCTTTCGGTTTCAAAATTCAATTCCTGGTCATGGCCTGGAAGCGGCTTTCCTTCCACCAGCACTTCTGGTTCGGCCTGCTCCGCGAAGGTGATCACTGGCGGGGGTACAACTATGGCCGCGGCGGCGGGATGGATGTCATCCAGGCGGATCTCAACCTTGGTGTCTGCCAGCCTGGCGGATACACCGGCTTCAAGGAGGCCCTGGATTTCCTTCACCCGCTCCTGGGCATGTAGGTTGAAAGAATCAAGGAAAAGGAGTTTGTTATAGAAAAGTAAACTTTCAGGGAATCTTTTTTGCTGGAAATTCAAATCGGCCAGTTCCCTTAAAATCATGATGTTATCGCCAAACCTGGCATGCATTTCCAGCAGCAAATTCAATGCTTC
>JBAXOR010000083.1:0-5888 GCA_037133155.1 Chrysiogenales bacterium
TTTTCACATAATAAAGGGCCGTCTCATTGTCTTTTTCCCTGGCCTGCAGGTCGGCCCCGTTCTTGAGCAGCAGGCGGACGATTTCAAGGTGACCGCCCCAGGCAGCCAGGTGCAGCGGGGTGAACTGGTAGCTGCTTTCGCGGCGGTTGACATCGGCGCCCTTTTTGACCAGCCAGGCGGCCAATTCAATATGGCCGTTGTTTGCCGCAAAATGCAGCGGAATGCGGCCGATGTCGTTAGCGGCATTCAGCAGCGAGGGGTCTTTGGCCAAAAGTTCTTTGACTTTGGTCAAATCCCCATTGAGCGCGGCATCATGGATTTCGGCGCTTACCAACACGAACGACAGAAAACATAAAACAAAACACGAAACCAACAGTTTTTTAAAATTCATTTTTCCTCCATTTTTAAAAGATATTTGTCACTCCGCTGACCTGCCAAAACAAATGATTTTTCAGCAGCAGCGGCGGCGTTTTTTTTGCATAAACCTTTCCCGTTCAATTTGGGCCTCCTTTTCTGGTTTGTGATTTATTTAATTTTTAAATTTATATACTTTGTATTTATGTTCTTTAAAGACCAGGAATCCGGAAGGAGAGATGCGGATGCCGGCAGGCTGGAAACCCGGGGCCCATATCGTCTCGCGCTGTGTCCCGGATTGAATCTCTCTGATGGTGAAAACGGAACCATTGGCAAAGACCACGTTAAAAATTTCCCCACTCTGCTGGTAGGTGTACGGGGGAGATTTTACTGTCAATTTGTTTTCTTTTTGCAGTTCCATGTCCAGCCAGAAGTAGTCCCGGTCCGCGTGATAGACCACGCCGCGGGATTCATAGCCGCTGATGCGGCGAATGCTTTTTTTGTAATTCCCTTTCTTGTGCAGCAGCAGGGTCAGCTCTTCACCGACACGGTACAGCTTCATGCCCGAGGGTTCGAAGAGCAGTATTTTATCCTGCCAAACGCTGAATGATTTGCAGTCGGCCAGTTCTTTTACCCGGCCCGAAATATTCAGTCGGTACAGGCGCGTCTGGCTGAAAATGATGACCTGCGGAGGGGACGTGTCCAGGTAGAGGACATAGCTGATGTTCGCATCGTAAAAATCGCCAGCGAAGGGGATCTTGCGGATATTTCCATTCTGCACCTGGAGAAGCATCGCCTTTTTCGACTTGGAATTTTGCAGAAAAAGGGAGTAGGTTCCTTTCCAGATGGCGCCGATTTCACCGGCGTAGCCCCCGGCGACGGACCAGTCCTCCCCGATGGGGGCAAGCATTTTCAGTTCGCCGGTTTTCAGGTCAAGGGCAGCGAGGTTCGTATCGGCGCATGGGGCGTTGCTTTTCGGTTTCCGGGTCAGGCAATACATGGTGTTGCCGTCTGCAGTTTCCCGCAGCGCGAGCAGGCAGCTTGGAAAATACCACCGTTCATGATCCTGTGTGAGTTCGCTGCGCCGGCAGGAATTTTTTATGATCAGCCCCCTGGCGGTGAGGGTAAAATTTTTCCAGTTATCTGGAGCCTGGAAAAAGATAAAACCGGTTATCAGGCAGGTGAGTAACAGCAGGCCGGGAAAGAATTTTTTGTTGAAATAGGAAACCGGTTTGATGTCATAGCGCCGGAAAAGGAAGAAGAAAAAAAGCGGGAAAATCAATACGGTCAAATTGGCCTGCAAAACAGCCGGACCGATTTCCCGACTGTCGTCCAGGAATTTGATCAGCAGGACCTGGCCGATAGAGAGCAGGCAGGAAGTGAAGAAAGCGCTGATGAAGTTCTTGAAGCTGATGGAAAAGGTGATGGAAAGCAGAAACAAGCCGGCGTATAAAACGGAAAAATCCGCGGCCGACAGGAATGAGGGGAGTTGCCAGGACTGGTGCAGGCGCAGATAGATCAGCAGAATGAGTGAAACACTCAGCAGGCGCGGCAGGAATTTCAGCAGCAGCAGGCGGCAGCGGGACAGCGGCAGCGACAGCATGTATTCGCCGGCGTTTTCCTGTCTCTCCCGTTCGAACATTGACCAGCCGGTAAAAGAAGCGTAGAGCAGCAGGAAAATTTCCAGGGCTGGAACCAGGGTTGCATCCTGATCGGTAAAACGGATGCCGGCAACAATGGCGGCCAAAACGATGAAAATGATCGCGCTGTCCTTGAAAATGCGCCGGGTTTCAGTGGCGAGCATATTCGCCTCCTATGAAGGCTCTCAGAATTTCCGTCAGACTCAGGTGCTCGACGCCGGGCAAGCGGTGCATCTCCGGCAGGTACGGGTAAACGTACATCTCCTTGGCGTTTTGCCATTGCCTTGAAAAAACCACCGGGATATTGTCGGGGATTGCTTCTCCGTAAAATTTTACGAATTTTTGCTTCAACCTGTCCACGCTTTCATCCAGAATGAGATTCCCTTTTTCCATGATCATGACCCGTTCGGGGATGCCTTCAATTTCGAAGGCCGATTGCGAAGCGATGATCACGGTCAGCTGTTTATCCCCGATCAGGCGCAGGATGGAAGAGAGGAAAACTTCACGCAGATGGGGGTCGAGAAAATGGACCACGTCGTCGACGAACAGGTATTCGGGGGAGGCGCCAAGGGCGAGCGACAGAAAGAATATGGTTTTTTCGCCTTTGGACATCGATGCGATTTTTTGGTTTGGGGAAAAATCCAGCCCGCTTACGGTCCACGTTGACGCCGGTCCATAGAAACGGGCGTGCATTCGCATCGCTTCCCTGACCGCCATGCCATCGTAGAGGCTGATGGAGGCCGGGATGTACGCGATTTTTTTGCGGGAGCGGTGATCGGCTTTGTTCCCGCCAAAACGAATGGAACCATGGCTGGCGTTGAGTACTCCGGCCATGGCCCTGAGCAGGGAAGTTTTGCCGGCGCCATTGGCTCCGGCCAGCAGAATGCTTTCTCCCTTTTCAATGGTCAGGCTCAGGTGGTCCACCGCCCGAGTTTTACCGAAGTTGACGCAGAGATTGTCAATATTGATCATTGCCTTTCCTGTTTATCACATTTGTCATTTCAAATCCTCCTCAGGGAAAAAACTGGCAAGCATGGTTTTAATTTGTTGGCGTGAAAAACCCATTTCAATCGCTTTTTCGGTGAATTTCATGAATTCCTCGCGCAGCATTTCGGTCTTTTTCAGGTCCATTTGTTCGGTTTTTTCTACCCAGAAGCCAACGCCGGCGCGGCCGTTGATGATTTTTTCCTGGGTGAGGTCGCGGTATGCCCGGGCCACGGTATTGGGATTGATCTTGAGGAACTGGGCCAGGTCGCGGATGGAAGGCAGGGCCTGGTTCTCCTGGATGACGTTGCGGGCGATGGCCTGCTTGATGTTTTTTTTGATCTGCTCGTATACCGGCAGCGGCGAAGCAAAGTCAACGGTCAATTCAGCTAAAAGTGAATTTTTCACTGTATCACCATAGTAATACAGCAATACGGATTTGTCAACACTTTTGTTTATTTTATTTTAATTTCTTATATTTAATAGTGTCTTCAGGCATATTTTGTTTTCCACCTATCCTGGCAGAGATGAAGCATCAAACGCCCCCAAACAATCCGGCGATGGGGATAATCTGAATCCCATCCATTTCCAGATACTCTGCTCCGAGATAAAACAGGAAGCCCTTTGTTCTTTCTGGTGCATGGCTGACAAATTCCCGCAAGTGACTTATATCCCTTTTGTCGAACGTTTCGCTGGATTTGATTTCGATGGCATGAACGATACCTCCAGCTTCAAAAATGCAGTCGATCTCCCTGCCGCCGGAATTTCGGTAATAATATAGCTGATCAGCCTTGATGTATCCGAGTTTACGCCGCTTTTCCAGCTCGGCAATGACGAAATTTTCCACCTGCTGGCCAATGCTCACCTGCTGGTTCATGGCGGTGATAATGCCGGTATCGCTGAAATAAATTTTGGCTGCCTTGATGAAGCGCTTGGCCGGGCCGTACTGATAGGCATATAAATGGAAAGTGAGCTGCGACTGGGTCAATATATTCAAATATTTTCTGGCGCTGGGGTAACTCAGGCCTGATTCCCGGGCAAAACTGGAGACCTCGACCAGAGAACCGAGCGAGCGGACCAGGTGGTGGAATATGGCCAGCAAGCCGGCCCCATGTTCGATGTTGCCCAGCTGCAGCAGATCACGGATGAAATAGGTGTTTTTATAGTTTTCGAGGAGTTCGAGTTTTTCTGCTTCTTTTTCGCAAGCCGCTATTTCTGGAAATTGGCCGAATTTCATGGCTGTCACGATTTTTCTGCGGGCGACTTGCAGTCGCAAAGTTTGCAGATGTTCGCTGAACAACAAATGATCAGCATCCCCCTCATCCTCCCCCCAGCAGAGAGTGGGCAAAGATTGAATGTGGATTCGTCCGGCCATGGAGTCGGCAGCCGCATCGAGCAAACCCAGTGTGCTTGAACCGCTTAGCAGGAACTTAGCTCCCTGGTTGTCGATGGCGTACTTGACTGCCACGGTCAGGCGCGGACAGCGCTGAACCTCATCGATAATGGAATTTTCCCCCAAACTTTCTATGAACCCTTTCGGGTCTTTGTTGGCCCAGTTCAACAAGTCATAATCGTCGAGAGTGGCATAATGGAAGTCGGGAAATCGGGTCTTCAGCAAGGTGGTTTTCCCCGCCCGCCGCGGTCCAACCAGCAAAATCGATTTTTTTTGTGATAATTCCAGCCATCTTTTAAACATGTTTTAATTCTATCATGGATATTTCTAAAGTCAAGTTATAAAATAACATTTTGCATATCCTGGTATTTATCATTCTTGACAATCCAGGTTGAATCGGTTAAACATTAACCCTGCTGCGCAGGATAAGTAACTTAAGAGCATTATAGCAAATTCTATAATTTGTTAGAGTATAAAAACAAATTTTGAATTTGCTATCTAATGCTCTTATCCCCCCCTTGCGGGGGACTTTGCAGCTTGGCTGGGTAGAAAGCAAATTAGCTTGTTTTTTTACCAAGTTAATTTGCTTTAAGTTACTAAACAAATAGCCATGAGTAAAACATACGAGCAGGGAAGAGAGGAAGTCGCCAGGCTTTGCATATATTTTGCCGACAATCGCCTCGATTTTTTTACCCTTGGCGTCAAGGAAGCCCATGTCCGCCAGAGTTTGATCGATCCCTTTTTCGAAGCCCTGGGTTGGGACATGCGCAACGCGGCCATGACCGCATGGTTGAACTGGTGAACTGCATGCTGAAAATGCACAAGCAACTCCCTGAAGTCAAAACCGAGCATGATAAAATTGTTTTACAGCGCCTAGTTGATGTCACCGACCGCGAAATTGACCAATTGGTTTATGAATTTTATGGGTTGACCGAGGAAGAAATAAAGATTGTTGAGGATGGAACGGCGAAATGAAGAAGATGCAATATCGAATTGTAGCGTATAACTATACGCCCCAAAAATTGGATCGACCGCTCCGAAGAAGGGCGAAAATTTTTTCGCCCCTATGGAACAATCAAATCGTATTCGACAGGATAGGCGGATAATTTGTGTTGCCTCTACGGAAAATATGCATGAATCCTGATTTGCGTGGCCGGCGGTCGATCCGTCTCAAGGGCTGGGATTACGCCTCACCTGGCTGGTATTTCGTCACTATCTGCGCCCAGAGCCGGAAATGTCTGTTCGGAGATATTGCCAATGGCGATATGTTATTGAATGACGCCGGACGTAATGTAAAAAAATGTTGGCAGGATATTCCCGAACATTTTCCCCATGTTACATTAGACGAATTCGTCGTCATGCCAAACCACGTGCATGGCATTATTTTTATCACCTTTTCCGTAGGGGCGTATAACTATACGCCCCAAAAATTGGATCGACCGATCCGAAGAAAGGCGAATATTTATTCGCCCCTTGTATATTACTCTTTAGAAATATTTTAAATATTAAAATATTTC
>JBAXOR010000084.1:0-5785 GCA_037133155.1 Chrysiogenales bacterium
GGAAATACAATGACAGCATGACTTTGGAGAAGAAATCGGCGGCACTGGATGGATCAACCAGGCGCACGATAAACATCAACAGCACCGGGATCAGGCTGAGCAGGATAAATACCCGGGTGCGTGTAGCCTTGAGCCCCGACTTAAAAAAACTGGCGAAGATGATAGGGATGGCATTATACTTTTTCATGCTATTTTCCGATCAGGTAATCGAATACGGCCTGCAGATTGTCGTCTGGTGAGGTGATTTCTTCCACGGCCAGTTTGTCTTCCACGATAAGGCGCATCAGGGCGCTGAAGAAATGATCTCGTTGATTGGTCTTGACGGTCAATCCATGGCCCTGGGCATCGAAATCCAAACTGAGCACATATTCGTTGTTGATAAGCTTTGCGGCCAATTGCCGCGGCTCGGGGCAATGGATGGAAACCTGGTGCGGATGGCTGTCGATCAGGCCGCGGATGCGCTGGATATCGCCTTTGGCGAAAATCTTGCCCTGGTGGATCAAAACGATTTCATTGGTCATGGCCTCGATCTCGGGCAGGATATGCGACGAGACGATCACCGTCCGCCCCTGTTTTTCGTATTCCTTAATCAGTTGGATGATCTTGATGCGCCAAACCGGGTCTATACCGCGCAAAGGTTCGTCCAGCATCAGCAGTTCGGGCTCGTGCAGAATGCTGGCGGCCAGGCGCAGCCGCTGGCGCATACCGAAGCTATAGCCCTTGATGGCCCGGTCTTTGCTTTCCAGCAAACCAACCGTGGCCAACGCTTTTTCGCTCATTGCCGCCGCCGGTCCCGGCGCAAATCCATGCAGCCGGCCGAGCAGCAGGATGAATTGCCAGCCGCTCATTTCCATGTAGGCGCTGTCGTGTTCGGGACAGAAGCCGATGCGCTTGAACAGCATGTGGTTGCCGAAAACATTTTCTCCGAAAATCTGCAGGCTGCCGATTTTCGGTTTGAGCTGGCCGGCGGCGATTTTTAAAAATGTCGACTTGCCGGCGCCGTTGGGCCCGAGCAAGCCGGTGATGCCCGAGCCAATTTCCAGATTGATGTCGCTGATACCCAGGATGTTGCCATACCACTTGGACAGTTTTTCGGCACTGAGTACTACGGTCATGAGCCCGCCTCTGCTTTTTTAATGCGCCAACTGAGCAGCCAGACGGCCAGGAGCGAAATGACAACGGGCGGCAATACCGCTAGCCAGGCAGGGTAAACGTGGGTCGGTTGGAGGCCGAAAAGGAAGCTTCCCAGTTGCTCGATGTTTCCCTGCAGGGAGATCAGGAAAAAATAATCGTTTTTAAAGATGGCTTTTAACATATGAGCCAGGTTATTGGAAAACATATAGACCAGGAAAATGGCTATTTGGATGAATTTGGTGTTGGCACTGAGGATTGACAGGGCCAGGGTAAGCGAAGCCAGGAACACACATTCGAGCAATGGAAAAACCAGTATGGCCAGTAGCAGCATTGGTGAAACGGCCAGGCTGCCGGTGAATATCATCTTGAATAGCAGCAGCAGAATTCCCGGCACCAGGGTGAACAGCAAAAGGTAGAACAGGATGACTGAGAATTTTCCGAGCAGATAATCGCTGCGTGAAAGCGGCCTGGCGAAATAAAGCGGGAATGCCTTGAATCTCAAATCAGTGGAAATCAGGTCGGCGCCGCTGAAGATGCTTAAAATGACCAGCATGAAGGTTAAAAATCCATTGGTGTAAAATGTTTTAAAAAGCTCGGCATCGCTTTTGAGCAGGCGGACGAGTTCACCCAGAATTTTCAATTCGGGTTTGGTGGAAACGTAAACAGCCACCAGGAAAACAACAAAAGTTGCACCGCTCGAAGCAAAAATGAGCTTGGCGTATTTTTTTTTAAAAACAGTTTTTATGCCGTTAAAAAAAATGGGCAGCCAATTGTAACGGGAAGTTTTTAGTTCCCCCTCCCAGTGGCTATAACCTTTTTCTCTAATGTCCATCGGATTCCCTGATCACATTCATGAAAGCGTCTTCCAGTGTGGTCCTGCTTTGCCGGAAATGGCGGATCTGTACACCGGTTTCATAAGCGGCGTTGAAGAGTGCCGCCGGTGAAATTTCTCCGGGTAGAAGGATTTTGAACATTGCTTTCTCATTTTCCTGCACCTGGCAGCGCAAGGCATGCAACCGTTCGAAGAACAACGCCTGCTCACCGACCACCTTGATTTCGAAAACATGGAAATTGTCCTTTTTCAGATCCGCGATGGATTCCTCGGCCGCGATCCGGCCCTTGTTCATGATAACCACTTGTTGGCAGGTGCTCTCGATGTCGGGCAGCAGGTGTGACGAGATGATGATGTTCATGCTTTCTTTTTTGGCGATATCGTGGATGAGTTCCAGCATCTCCTTGCGGCCGTTGGGATCCATCCCGGAAGTCGGTTCGTCCAGGAGGAGCAGCTTCGGATCGTGCACCAGCGCCTGGGCCAGCTTCAGCCGCTGCTTCATGCCGGTGGAATAGGTATCGACCTGGCGGTAACGGGATTCCTCCAAACCAACGTAATACAGGACATCGTGGGCCCTTTTCATGGCTTCCTGGCGCGGCATGCCGCTCAGTTCACCCAGGTAGGCGGTCAGGGAAACAGCGTCCATGCCCGGTATGGAGCAGTCGCTTTCCGGCATATAACCGATGCCGCGACGCAGGGATTTATGTTTTTCGGCTAGCGCATAGCCCATAATTTCACCTTCACCCGCAGTCGGGGTCAGGAAACCGAGCAGCAGCTTCAGCAGCGTGGTTTTTCCGGCGCCATTGGGGCCGAGAAGACCGAAAATTCCGGTCGGCAGGGTAAGGGTCAGGTTGCTGATGGCATGAACACGGCCATAATTAAAACTGATGTTTTCCAGCTGGATGATTTCTTTCATGGTTGCAAATAAATATACGATAAGAACCCGGGAAAAGTTCTTGATCGCGATTTTTCTGGTTTTATTTTATTTTCATTTGTGCTATATTTCCCATTGATGATTATACATCAGATGCAAACAAGGAGAAAATCATGAGCAAGAAAATGTTGATCGTGACTTTGGTTTGTGCAATGCTGCTGGTAATGCCGGCCTGCAAGAAAAAGGCGCCCGGGGTGCTGAGCAGCGAAGGCATGCTGGCCTTGGTTCCGGAAGGGGCGGTCATGCTCCTGGCCTTTGATTTTCAGCAATTTGCCAAACTGGAACTTTTTGACAAGATGCTCAAGGATGATTGGCAGAAAGGTACCGGGCCGGGGCAGGTCTTTGCCAATTACCAGGACTTCATGCAAAAAACCGGCGTCGATTTGAAGAAAGATCTCTACTCCGTGGTGGCAGGCGTTTATGGTGAATTGGGCGGTGATAACCCGCAAATGCTGGGTATCATCAATTTGAAATACGACAAGGAAAAACTGTTGGACCTGCTGCGGCAGAACAAGGTCATCGTTGGCGAGGACAATTATCGCGGCCTGGGTCTTTATACCCTGAAAGGGGACGACGCCAAAAAAGATGTGCGCCTGGTTTTTTTGAACGCGAACAACATTGTCATAGGAACCGAGGCGCAGCTAAAACAAGCTGTTGATCTGGCCCAGAACAGCGGCAAAAGTGTTCTTAAAAATCCCGCTATGATGAAAGTCATGGATAAGCTTAAAAAAGACTGCATGTTCTGGTTGGCCATCGGCAACATTCCCGACAAGTTCAAAAACGCGCCGGCCGGGGGCATGATGCCTGTCGATCTGAGCAAGGCCGAAGCTTTCATCGGTTATCTGGATTACAAAGGCAAGACTTTTTCGGGTGAATTCCAATTGATATCCAAAAACGAGCAGGGCAACAAGCAGATCGTCGAAATGCTCAATGGTCTGAAAGCCCTGGGCGCCATGGGTTCGAACAAGGAACCGGAGTTGGGCCAATTGCTCAACGGCATTCAATTGAGTTCGGCAGCCGATTATATAAAGTTGACGTTTTCCCTGTCCGAGGAATTGATGAACAAATTGAGCGACAAAGCCAAGGACAAAGCCAAGGGCATGATGCCGCCGGCAGCGCCCGCGGAACCGATCGCGCAATAAAAAAGCAGATTCTTTGTCAGGACATGGAACTGCCGGCATGCCTGGCTGGAGGTTGAATCCATGAATTGGTTCATTGCGTTGCCAGCGCTTTTCTTTTCGCTGCTGCTGGTCATTTTTTTGCTGGCTGGGAAAAAACGACACCATAGTCTTTTCAAAGAGACCTTCCTGCAACTGCTGCTGCTTTTTTTCCTGACTTCGGCCATCACCTTGTTCAGCAGCCAACTGTTCAGAAAGATTTTTTATTTCCCGCGCCTGCTTTTCATCCTTTGGCTGCTGGTCTGGTTTTTTCTGCTGGTTTTCACCATCAAAACCCTGGCTTATTTCATATTTGATTTTCTGCTCCTGAATAAACAGGGGATTCATTATCCCAAACTTGTCAAGGACGTGCTGGTTTTCATCCTCTACATCGTCGGTATCCTGCTGATCCTGAATTATTACCTTAATATAAAAATCACCGTATTGCTGGCTTCTTCGGCGGTGTTTACCGTGGTCATCGGTTTTGCCCTGCAGGACATCCTGGGCAACTTGTTTTCAGGAATCATCCTGAATTTTGAAGATTCGTTCAAACTGGGTGACTGGGTGCGGATTAACGACTGGGAAGGCCAGGTGGAGCAGTTCGGCTGGCGTTCATTTAAAATCAGGACCATTGACCGCGAACTTATCGTCATCCCCAACCAGGCGGCTTCGAAAGCCGAAGTTCTGATTTACGGTTCCGGGCATCAGCCCGTGGCCTTGAAGATCAAGGTCGGGGCCAGCTACCATGACAGCCCCGACCGGATCAGCGAGGCCATCGGCCAGGTGCTGGCCTCGCTGGCCGGCATCTGCCGCGAGCCGGCGCCGACGGTGCAACTGAAGAATTTCGGCGATTTTTCTTTGGACTATGAGGTCAAGTTCTGGATCAATGATTATTCCCAGCATAACGTGATCACTGCTGAAGTCCGGCGCCGTATCTGGTACGCTTTCAAACGCCGGAATATCCAGATTCCCTACCCTGTCCGGGAATTATACCAGCGCCCGGAAAAATCAGCAGAAATCCCCCGCCAGGTCCTGGTCGATGCTTTAAAAGGCAATGAGATTTTGCGGACTATTGACGATAAGGAATTTTTAAAACTATTGGCCGAAGTCGATTACAAGGTTTTCGGTAGCGGTGAAACCATCATCCGCGAAGGCGATGACAGCGAGTTTTTTTCCCATGTCTATTCCGGGGCTGTCAACGTAGTCAAAGACGGTCAGGTAGTCGCCAGGTTGCAGGCTGGCGATTTTTTTGGGGAAATTTCCCTGGTCACCGGGGAAAAGACCGGCGCTACGGTGGTTGCCGACCGGGAAAGCATCATCATCATGGTTTCAGCGGCCCGTTTCAAGCAGATCATTGATATGAATGAGAAAATGGCCATGAAATTATCGGCCGTGATTACCAAACGCCAGGATGAACTGAAGCTTTTCAGTGAAAAGAATCTGGCCGTCGATGTTGGGGATAACAAAAAAAATACCGAAAAACTTTTCAGACGCATCCTGAACTATTTTGCCGCCAATAAATAAAAAGGGGAATTGTTCTTCGAGACACCAAAACATGAAGTAGGATCTCTCAGGGTGTTGCAGTCTTTACTGCGCAGCAGTTTGTCCAGCAGCTTTTTTTAGCGGCGATCCGTTTATGGACATCCTTGTACAGCTTGACCAATGAATACAATTAACCCGCATTTCTCACTAGAAAAACAATGCATCGGTTGCGGAACCCTGATATAA
>JBAXOR010000085.1:0-5715 GCA_037133155.1 Chrysiogenales bacterium
GTCGGCCGGACGGACGGTAAAAAGTTCTTCATTAAGTTTTTTTTTGTCAATATCTTTGCCGATGCTGATATTTTGCAGCGGCACAAACACTTCCTGAAGGATCGCAACCGCTTCCGGGCTGAAACCGCGGCTGCTCGAAAAAAGCTTTATCGGCATCATGCTCCTGGCCGGAGAAAAATTCATCCGGCTGACCAGCTGGTTGCGGATCGCATCGGCCACCAGTTTGACATTTTCCTTGCTGAAATCGATCTTGATGTCGGAAATCTCGACGCTGGCGACCGGGGTATTATAAGCGGAAGTTTTCAGGATATCTTCAATGGGCGTGATACCGGCGATCGGTTTTTTTGAAAAATTGCTCAAACCATAAGAAACGGAACCGATAAGTTTGCCGTCGATGTAGACCGGGCTGCCGCTCATGCCGGCGATGACGCCGCCTTCTGCCAATGCCGGAGCAAAAAGCTCGGCGATGATCATGTTTTTATCGGAAACAAACTTATCGAGCACTCCCAGCACTTTGAATTTGAAGGTTTCAATAGTGCTGCCCTTGAATATGGTTCTGCCCTCGCCTTCCATCCCGGGCTTGATTTCCGCCAACTTCATGAATTCAATCGCCGGCGAAAGGCACGTCAGGCCAAGCAAGACAATCAGCAGGATATTTTTTTTCATTTATGCTCCAAATAGCAGTCGCCGTTCAACAACTCACAGATACAAATTTCAGCAGCGAATGCCAGTATTTTTTTCACCTTCATTTCTTTTTAGGCAAATTTTACTAAAATAAAATCAATCATAATCAAAATGTAATAAAAAATCAAGAAAATTCTTGCTTCGGGCGCAGTAATTACGGCCGCTTCTGGTTGATAACGGTTTCAGCGCGGTCCTCCTGGCTTGAAACTTTAATTTCATAGGAGCTTAAATTCAAAAGCAATTCCTTGCCTTTGGTTGTCCCGGCGTCTTTTCTGGTGATTTGGGCAGAATCTTTAAATAAAACAATTTTTTTATTGAAATCCCAATGCAGCAACTGGGATTGCCCGGACAAATCTTTCTTACTGAAAGTTACATTGCCCAAAGCTGAAATCATCTCAAGCTGGTTGGTAAGGCCGAAACTCAATTCGATCTGCTGGCCGCCAAGGATATTTTCAGCTTGATTGAGCCTGGCGTTACCGGTTACAACAATCTTGCGCTCCGGGGTATCGAAAGAAATCGTCTGACCGCGTAAAACAACCGCCTCATTTTCATTGAAAAATTTCAAGTCCGCGCTCCCCTGGCAGGATATACGGTTCCTGGGGCCGTCAAAAAGCATTTCTCCAGCATATAATTCAACATCATCCTGAAAAAGTTTGACTTTTTCCTTAAAGCGAATGACATTTCCCTTGTCGGTCATTTCCATTCCAGCTGCGGTGATAAACAAAGGCTTACGTGATAAAAGCACACTTTTTTTCTCTGGAATGATCGTTGCCTTGACACCTTTATCAGAATTTAATTGTCTGCGCTTGGTATGGATCAAAAAACTGCTGGAGTTGAAAAGATTTTTTTTACTGAGTATGGCCGCGTCCTTACCAGCGATATCAATAAGAAAATTCACGGCATCATAATTAATTGCCGCAGCAGTGCCCCGAAAATCGTCAGTACTGAATTCGCATTTTTTTTCAGCTTTTATTTCAGTCAGAAGGCCTTCCTGGGAATAAAAGGCTGCTAATGTATCCCCGCTGACTGTGAGATTGTCCCGGCCGCGACTGGTCAACGTACCCCGGGTCAGAACCTGCACTTTTTCCAGGGTTTGGTTTTCACTGCGCAAAAAAATCTCGGTGTTATCAGATGCGATCTGGCCACTATTTTTTTGATCAATCAGATTTATTTTTCCGGCGTCATGAACCGTGATTTGCCGCAGACGGCCTTCGGGATCATAGGCTATGTAAATGAAATTGGCGGAGATCTCTTTTCTTTGCGAACGGCCGTTTTTACCTCTCTCAACCATATTGAAATAGCAATTGCCGGAAATGGATACTGCTTGCAGGTTGGCAAAGCCACTGTCGAACTGCAAAGACATCCAATCTCCCCTGGCCGTCGCCCCCGCACCGGCCAGATCGGCGTTTCTTTGCAAAATTATCAAGTTGCTTTTTTTTATCACCCAGAGAGTCTGGGTTTGGAATTCATAAGGCTGACTGTTTCTGATCCAGGTACCTTTGCTGGCGAACAGTTTCAATATGTTTTGGTTGAGGAAATATTCCAACCCGGCAGCCGCCCGGCCGCTGATATTTTTCAGTTTGAAATCCACGCCTTCCTTAGTCGAAAGCAACTCCCGGTTTTCCAAATAAAAACTCTGGCTGGACAAGGAAAAATCACTGGAAAAAATCCGGGCATGGCCGCGAATATCAAAATTGTATAAATTAGCGCTGACGAATCCCGAGTCGCCGACTACCTTGATATCATGGATATCCTTTTCCAGTTTGGCGGTTTTAAAGAACGTGGCCGTGATTTTTTTCATCAGCAGCCGGTCGTCACTCTGTTTCTGAGATTCCAGACACTTTATTTCAATTTTTTTTTGATTGTTTTTATCAAAATCAAGATAAGTCAGATTTATGCCATCGATGGCGGTATTAACGATTTTTATGGGCTTTGTTCTTTTTCTATAACTCAGAAAAATAAATATTGCCGCAACCATGATAAGTAAAATCAATGCTGCCGGCAGCCGGGAGTGATACCTACTTTGGCTTTTGAATTTCATTTTCAGGCAGGTATTTGCGCAGATCTTTTAAAAAAATACGGTTGAGAATTTCCGCGCCGGCAAAGGAAAGATGGGAATTGGTTTTTCCATAACCGCCGTTAATAAAATATTCGGGGTTATTGATAGCGAATTTTTTAATATGATTATAGTTGAGAAAGTGAACATTATTGTATTTTCTTTGATAATACCTGAAGGCGCGCAAGTATTGTCTATGGAATTTATTGGTCCAATACGTGCCAATATAATCGGGCAGGGAAATCAGCAAAACGGTTACCTTATCGCGATGCAATTCCTCCATTAAGCGTGAGAAATACACTCCTTCCCGGCCCGGATATTTAAAGAAAAAAACCTTGTCAAACTGCGGTGGTTCCTGGGTGACGACGTCTCCCGAACTGGCTACACCAAGGTAATTTTCCATCAAAACATTGTTTTGCTCGATTTGAGAGCTTTCAGCATGGCCGAGATTTTTTTGGAAATTATTTAAAATAGCATCGAAGAAGTTGTCGATCTTGCCTTTATTGGCCAAAAGCATGGAAAAGCCGCGGTTATAATACAGGGTGTCAATCACTTCCATATTGAACCTTTGCATCCAGCGCCTTTCAGTAGTGATATTATACATGAAATAGTCAACCCCATAAATCACCACCCGGGGGATACTCATTTGTTTTTTATATTCCTGATAAAAATAATAATTGTACATCGGCCCTTTGCCGACGAATGCTTCTTTGAACGCCCTGGCCCCAAGTTGGTTATGGATATACCTGGGATGAATGCCATCATAAGTGCGCGAAGTGCCGAAAATCAAAATCTGGTAATCAACTTTATTTTTAATCTTGGCAAATTTATCATTCAATGAATAAGGGGAGCTTGGCTTGTAAAAAGACGACTCCCTCTGCTGGATAAGTAAAAATAACAAACGGTCAAATAAAAAAAGCAGCAAGACAAGACCCAGCAGTTCGAAAACCACTTTTTTATACTGTTTTTTAAAATTGAAAATAAATGAATTCATTGGAATTGTCCATGGCCAATAAGAGCAGCAGGCAGCAAAAAAAGGCAAAAGCGGCCATTTTTACCGGCCGGGGAAAACGCTGCCAAAACATGATGTGGTCCCTGTGTTTATAAAAATTTTCAATAATCAAAAAGAACAGCAGTAAAAGCAAATTATAATAAAAATGCACACTGCCATCTTCTGGTAAACGGAATTTTATTTGACCGATATATGTCAACGCGTTACGGAACGAGGCGGCGCGAAAAAATATCCAGGCAAAGGAAACCAGGTTGAATGTGATAAAAACGCTCAAGGCGGAATGAAGCCAGGGCAGGCGCTGCAGACCGATTTTTTTAACGATTTTTTTTCGCAGCCGTTTGCTGGCGTAAGCAACTATTTGGTATATTCCGTACAAAGCTCCCCAGATGACAAATGTCCAGCTTGCTCCATGCCACAAGCCGCCCAGCAGCATGGTCAATAAAATACCGGCAAAATAACCCCAGGTTTCGACCTTGACAGCCAGCAGTTTTTCACCTTTGATCCTGCGCATGGTGGCATAGGCCAGAGGCAGAAACAGGTAATCCCGCAGCCAGCTGGAAAGCGAAATGTGCCAGCGGCCCCAGAACTCGGTGATGCTTTTGGAAAAATAGGGAAAATCAAAATTTTTCATTGACTCGAAACCAAGCATTCTGCTGACACCGATCGCCATATCGCTGTACCCGGAAAAATCACAATAGATCTGGAAAGCATAAAAATATGCGGCAAAAACCAGGTACAGGTCCTGTTTCTCGGGATGACGAAACACTTGGGTCACAAACCAAAGTAGCCGGTCGGCAATGACTATTTTTTTAAACAGCCCCCAAACAATCAACCTAGCGCCAGAAGTGATCCTTTCCCAATCAAAATAAACCGCGGCTTTCAATTGGGGTATCAAATGCGCGGCCCGGTCAATAGGTCCGGCCAGCAGTTGCGGGAAAAAAGACACGTACAAAGCATAGATTCCCAGATGCCTTTCGGCTGGAATTCGCTTGTAATAAACGTCAATCAGGTAACTGACCATCCTGAAAGTGAAAAATGAAATGCCGATTGGCAGGATGATCTTCAGGGACGACAAAGGCTGCAGGTGCACGAAATATCCCGTCAGGTCATGCAGTGTCTGCCGGAACAATTCCAAGTATTTGCATACAAAGAGCAGGCCCAGGGAAACTGTCAGGCCAGACCAGAAAAGAAGCCTCCGCCTGCCTGGCGTTTGGGCCGCGGTCATAGCCCGGGCGGCGAAATAAGTGACCAAAGTAGGTAAAGCCAGCAGCAGCAAATATTCTTTTTTCCAGGAGCCGTAAAAAAAGTAGCTGGCCAGCAATAAGAAAAACCATTTGAATTTCTGCGGTACGAAAAAATACACTGCAAAAATAACGGCAAAAAATTTCCAAAAATCAATGGAATTGAATAGCATAATTTTTAATTATATAACCTATTCCAATGGTCATGTCAAATAATAGAAACGCTTTTAAAAGCGCTCATACTCAAGGGAAAAGTGACACTGCACTCGCGCGCAAGTCCGGTGTTCAGGGACCGAGATGGATTAACTCCTGTTCCTGGCCGTATTCTTCCAGGCGCTCAAGGTTGCTTTTTTCAAGGTCCAGCAATTTGTAATGGCCCAATTCCATCATCGAAAAATAAAGGAGCAGGTTTTTTTTCTCAAAATCATCGCCAAAGCGTTCAGCCAATTGCAAATAAAAATCATGGGCGGTTTGCTCGGCTTTCATGGCTTGGGCAATAATTTCACTGAGCGGGACCAGCTCATCGCCAAAGCGGATTTCAGGTAACGGCACAACCGGATGATCGGGAATAATGATATCCTGGCCGGGAAAACGCTGGCGGAAAATGTTTTCCAAAGCGCTCTGGTGCTTTTTTTCCTCCTGGGCGAGAAAATTCAGCCGCTCCTGCAAAAAAGCGTTCTGGACGCGCAGCGCCAGCCGGGCATAGATCTCCCGGCTGTCCA
>JBAXOR010000086.1:0-5669 GCA_037133155.1 Chrysiogenales bacterium
AGCAAAATGACATCATCCACAGTTTCCACCAGCGTTCGATATTTGTCTTCGCTCTTGCGCAACGCCACTTCTTTTTCATTCTCCTTTATTTTCGCCTCAAAAAGCTTGAAGGCCATCTTGATGGATGCATCAAGAACGGTACTGCTTGAAGCCTTCACCACGTAACCATAAGAGGTGATCTTCTCGGTCTTGGCGACGATCTCGGGCTCGATGTGGCTCGACAAAAAGACCACCGGGATGTCGCGCTGCTTCAGGATGAGGACCGCGGCCTCGGTGCCGTCAATGCCGGCTCCCAGGTTGATGTCCATGAGGATCAGGTCGATACCGGGCGTTTTGGCAACGATCGCGACGGCTTCCTCACCGCTATTGGCCGTGATGACGCTATAGCCGAAATTCTCAAGGGTACTCATTTCGGCCATGGCGATGAACACTTCATCTTCCACCAGCAGGATCGTTTTTTGCTTTTCATTACTCATAATTTACCCCCCCCTGTCTGCCAACTTCCCTTCGCCAACACGGATGTCCGGGTATGGCGCGCTGCGTAATGGGACGCAGTTGAGAAAATCACATTACCTATAATAAAACTGGTTAAATTATAGCAAAATAATTAAATAAATAAAAGCCTCCTCTTTGCCAACAAATTAACAT
This sequence comes from Chrysiogenales bacterium, assembly GCA_037133155.1. Classification (GTDB taxonomy): domain Bacteria; phylum Acidobacteriota; class Aminicenantia; order UBA2199; family UBA2199; genus UBA2199. The sequence goes on from JBAXOR010000086.1 coordinate 649, forward strand.
TCCCGCAGTCTGTTCATAATCCCGGTCAAGACTTACCCAGCAAAGCTGAGAAGTCCCAGCAAGGGGGGATAAAAGCCTTAGACAACAAATTCTCCTTGCTAAAAGCGCAGAAAATTTATTATAAGGCTCTATAAGACCTTCCCTGGCCCCTTTGACCTAGTCTTGAGACCGGGTCGCATACCAAGTGCCGGTTCCGACCCCATAGGGAAAGGTGAACGTGCCGCTCATCTTGTTCTCGCTCTCGAAGCTGCCGGTATGGTTCCAGGGTTTGTGGTTGCTGTCGATCACGAATGAAACGTTTTCCTTAGTAATCGTATAAGTCCCTTGCTGGTTGTCTTCTTGAACATCGAAAACCAGCTGCCCGGAACTCTGGCTGCCGCTGAAAGTTATGGTGATTGGCCCGGTTTCCGTAGAGAGGTCGTCCCATTTATAATAATACTGCCAAGTCCCTCTGATATCATACTTATACTTGGTCTTAAAGACGACCAGGAACAGGACAGCGGCCACGGCGACGACGCCCACGCCGATGAGGACATAAGGCAGGATGCTTTTTTTGGGGGGCGGAGCAGCTTTATGTTTCACGGCTTCGATAAAGTCCGGCCCTTGCTCAAAGCTGGCAAAACTGGCTTGTTCCGCTGTGTTGGCGGCGGCCAGAGGCATGGTCGAAACCTGCAGCAGCCAGATGAATGTCAAAGTCACCAGCAGTGCGATCCATTTTTGTTGTTTTTTGATCATGATCAGTAATCCTCCTTTTTATTATGAACATATTCTCTTGCACAAAATTATAAATCACCAACGGCGCTTATTAACCGGCCCCATAGATCACTGCCATTTTTTCCATTGGTCATGATCACGATGCCCGACCCTTCCCGGCTGTTAAACTGCGCATAGCAAGTAAAACCGGTTTGATTGGAACCGCTGTGATAAACGATATCCCCCGTGATCGTGGAATCGATCACCCAGCCCAAACCCCTGTAGGCGACCAATCCCAGGGAACGCCCCGGCCTGTCGATCACATCGCGCGTATCCATGCGCACTTGCCGCGTTACCATTTCAGTCAGCATTTGAGCAGATAAAGAAAACTCATCCGCTTTATTGGCATTTAAAATCTTGACTATTAATTTCGCGTACTCATCAGGGTTTGTATAAAGCGTATATGCGGCATTGGCATGCGCATACCGGCTGCGCTTGATGCACGCACCGGAAGGATCGTGCCCGGTAGCGATACGCGGGTCAAGTTTTTCGGTCCAGGTATAACTGGTGGATTCCAATCCGAGCGGATCGAACAAATTGCCCTTGGCATAAGTTTCCAGCGGCTCTTGCGTGAGTTGCTCGATCACCCTCTGCAGATAATAGATCCCTTCACCCGAATAACTGAACTTGGTCCCCGGTTTGAAGTAAAGCGGAAGCGGCCCTCCCCTTTCTTCCCCGCCTTTTCGCCAATTGGGCATCCCGCTCGTGTGCGCAAGGATCAACCTTGCCGTAATGAGTTTCGCGTAATCACCATCGCTGACAAATGGTTCATCCAGATAATCGCCGAGAGGCTTGTCCAGGTCCAACTTTCCTTTTTCGACGAGCTTTAAAACCAGATAAGCAAAAACAGGCTTGCTCATCGAGCAGGCTTCAAAGATAGTTTTATTATTTACATTAGTTTGCACAACAGCGTCGGAGACGCCAAAACTTTCAGACCAGGCAAGTTCGGAATTTTTTATAACACTGATTGAAACTCCCGGAACTTTAAATTCTTTCATCAATGGTGGAGTCAGCCTTTGGAGTTTTTCTATAACCCCGGAAATTTGGGGGACTCTATTGATTTTTTCCCTGTCAATCTTGGCAAGTGCAATGTAGGCGGCCCAACGAACGTCGCGATCGGCGTCATTTAAAAGATTGAGCAATTCCGGAACCGCCGGCAGCGCTTCATGGTTAAAATTCCCCAACGCGATTGCCGAACACCATTTGACATTGGAATCCCTGTCTTGCAGGGCTGCCGTCAAACAAGAAATTGCCTGCGCCCCCGCGGGAGCGATTTTGCCCAAGGCAATCGCCGAGCACCATCTGACATTATCGTTTTCAGCCGCCAATGATCTTGTCAAATATCCAACTGCCGGGCCGCCGATTTTTGCCAATGCCGTAATAGCCTGGCCGGCTACAAAGGGGTCTTCAGCGGAAAACTGTTTGACCAGCGACAGGATCGTCCTTTCAGTAACCGCTGCCGCTGCCAAGATAATAATTGCCAATAAAAATAATAAACCGAAACTTGCTGTTTTTTTCATTTAAAACACATTTTTTATTTTTGTGCAGTCGGCAAACTTTCCCAATTCGGATTGAAAGGAGAAAATAATCGGCAGGCCGCCGGTATGTATAAAAATAACCGGAATATTTTTGTCGATAATTTTTTTTTCGACCAGGTCAATCAAAGCCGCCATGACTTTTCCCGTGTAAATCGGGTCGAGCAGAATTCCCGCCAGCCTGGCGCAGTCAAGGATCGCCTGCTCCCCTGCATTTGTGATTAGGCCGTATTCTGAAAAATATTCGTCATAGCATTCAATTGCCAGACTATTTGCAGCAACTTTATAACCAATCAGTTCAGCGCTTTCCATGATGATTTCTTCAGTCCGTTGCCTGATGGCAGCGGAGGTCCTGGAAACGCTGATACCGATCACCCTGCCCCGGGGCATGAAGATTTTGCTCCCCAGCACGGTTCCCGCAAGCGTTCCGCAGGAGCCGACGCCCAGGATCAGTTGGACTTCGCCGCCGCCGAATTGTCCTGACAGTTCCCTCATGGCGGCAACGTAACCCAGGGCGCCCAAGCCCGTACTGCCGCCGATCGGGATCACGAACGGCTTGCGGCCGTCCATGGCCAGTTCGGCGGCCCATTTTTCCATGGTTGAAGTCAGGTGGTCATTGGCGTCATCATCAATCAGGTATCTTATTTCCGCGCCAAATAAAACATCCAGCAGCAGGTTGCCTTCATAACGCCCAAATTCAGGTCCGCCGAGAACCAGCTTGACTGCAAGCCCGAGTTTGCGTGCCGCTGCAGCTGTCATCCGTGCGTGATTGGATTGAATGCCACCGGCAGTAATGACAACATCATAGCCGCCATTAACAATCGCTGCAAAATCGTATTCGAGTTTTCTGGCTTTGTTTCCACCGCCGGCAAGCCCGGTCAGATCGTCGCGCTTGATCAACAATTTCGACAACCCGATCTTCTGGGCCAAACGCGGCGTTTCTTGCAGGGGCGTCGGCAGGTTCGCCAGTTGGATCCGCGGTATTTTGTCGAGAATTTTCATTTGGTTTGTGGATTTTAAGGCAAATACAATGAAATTTCAAGACCGGAGGTGAATGATGTCAGTCCTTGGTTCTCTTTACCAATCATCATAATCGGGATTATCTAATTTTATCGGCTGATTATGAGTATCATTATTGTGCAATGCAAGGAGAGTCATTAAATACAATGCTCTTTGCTACTTTTAAGGGAGTTTTACACAAAGCTTTGTGGTAAAAGTTTCTCCAATTCAATTCGTCAGGTTTTTGCATGACTATTTTACCGATTTTCCTGACTTATTAAATCAGAAATTGCCTAAGCCGGCGGCATGGCCAGGATCAATAATATCAGCCCTTCCCCGCCGGAAGAAAATCCTCCAGCTAATGTCGCTCTCATGACCAATAGCCAGAAACCAGCTGGAGCGATAAAAAACCACAAAAGTCTCTTTGTGAAAGGTGACGGCTTATCTGATCATAAGGCTAACTTCATCAATTAAAAGGCATTTGCGGCCGGTTCTTGGCTTTGTTGCCTTCGGGTGAATGAATCGTTATTTTTTTCCGATTCTCCCCGGAGCATCACGATGGACCTGCGGTGATCCGGTTTTCGCAGTGGCGCCGGCGCGCACCGCTTCAAAGGCGCCCGTATTGCCGTTTTCCTCGTATTTCCAGGTGCCGCTTATTTTGTCCTTGCTGACAAAAGCGCCGGTGTGGGTCACATAATCGAGGGGTCCATAATCCAAATAATTCAGAGTAAAGGAGACATCCTTGCCTTCAACAGTGTATGTTCCCGGGTAATCCCAAAGGATCAGTGTCCCGCTTTTTTTGTCTCCGCTAAAGACCAGCTCCTGGTTGCTTTCCGCCCAATCAGTCGCTCCTTCATATTTCCAACTGTATCTCCATTCGCCGGTGATGTCGTACTTGGTTTTCAAGACCACCAGGAACAAAACGGCGGCAACGGCGACGACACCCACGCCGATGAGGACATAGGGCAGGATGCTTTTTTTCGGGGGCGGTGCAGCTTTATGTTTCACGGCTTCGACAAAGTCCGGCCCTTGCTCGGCGCTGGCTGCACCGATTTGTTCAGGCGTTTCGTTCGCGGCCAACGGCATGGTCGAAACCTGTAGCAGCCACACAAATGCCAGAATCACCAGCAGTGCGATCCATTTTTGTTGTTTTTTGATCATGAGCAATAGTCCTCCTTTTTTTAATGGATATACTTATATATATTTAATTTTTTTTTGTCAAATGTGGATATATTTTAAATCTTACTGAAATGAAAGTAAAGCAAATGAGCTGTTATTTTTCCCGGTTGAATTCTATTAGTTCAATCGGGGCTCCAAAGCGGATCATATGAACCTGAATGTGTTTTCAATATCGCAAGATCGAAAAACGTTCAATTCTATCTTTTGGGAGGCAGCGGAATCAGCAAGGGACAAATGAATCGTTATTTTTTTCCGATTCTCCCCGGAGCATCACGATGGACCTGCGGCGATCCGGTTTTCGCAGTGGCGCCGGCTCGCACCGCTTCAAAGGCGCCCGTATTGCCGTATTGCTCGTATTTCCAGGTGCCGCTAATTTTGTCCTTGCTGACGAAGGTGCCGGTGTGGGTCGTGTAATCATCGGGTCCATAATCCATATAATCAATAGTAAAGGAGACATCCTTGCCTTCAACAGTGTACGTTCCCGGGTAGTCCCAAATGAGCAGTGTCCCGCTTTTTTTGTCTCCGCTAAAGACCAGCTCCTGGTTGCTTTCCGCC
>JBAXOR010000087.1:0-5629 GCA_037133155.1 Chrysiogenales bacterium
AAATTCAATGCGAAATCTGTTGTGTTTACCAAAAAATGAAAAAACCACCAGTAGCCATTGGCTATTTGGAAAGGTTCGCTTCTGATTATGAACGACTGGCCGGGAAAGTATCCATTCCTGCCATGCAAAAACCAAACAATATTTGGGTGGCGGCCATTGGTTCGGGTCCGGCCGGACTGACCTTTGCCGGGGAAATGGCCAAACTGGGTTACCAGGTAACCGTTTATGAAGCCTTGCACGAACTGGCCGGTGTTCTTAGTTATGGAATTCCAGAATTCCGCCTGCCCAAAAATATTGTAAAATCGGAAATTGCCTATTTGGAAAAAATGGGCGTGCTTTTTGAAAAAAATGTAATCATTGGAAAAACTCTTTCCATAGAAGAAATGAAAAAAAAGGGAATCCAGGGGTTTTTCATCGGCAGCGGGGCCGGTTTGCCAAAATTTATGCACATCCCCGGCGAAAATTTGATTGGTATTTATTCATCCAATGAATATTTAACCCGCGTTAATCTCATGAAAGCTTATAAATTTCCCGAATACGATACTCCAATTGTCCTTGGCAAGAGAGTCGCGGTTATCGGTGGTGGCAACACGGCAATGGATTCGGTGCGCACGGCCATACGCCTGGGTGCGGAAAAAGCGATGATCGTCTATCGCCGTTCCGAACAGGAAATGCCGGCTCGAATTGAAGAAGTCCACCATGCCAAGGAAGAGGGAGTCGAATTTTTAACTTTAACCAATCCCATTGAATATTTCGCTGATGCGGAAGGACGGGTCAAAGGAATGAAAGTCCAAAAAATGGGTTTGGGAGCCGCTGATGAATCGGGACGAAAACGGCCGGTGGTGATTCCCGGTTCGGAATACGTGATCGATGTGGATACGGTGGTAGTGGGCGTAGGAACCGACCCCAATCCGTTGATTCCCCGGTCCATTCAAGGGCTCAATGTATCCAAGTGGGGTACGATCATTGTCGATGAAAACACGATGCAAACCACCATACCTGAAATTTTTGCCGGTGGCGACATTGTCCGGGGCGGAGCCACCGTGATTTTGGCCATGGGTGATGGGAAAAAGGCGGCAGAATCGATGCATCTTTATCTGCAAAACAAAAAAACTTTATAGGAATGTGACATTCATGAATGGGAAAAAATCTTCCGGCAATCAAGCCCGCAAATTATTTACCAAACTGCCAGCGCGCGAATTCTGGCATACGATTTTTCGAGATTTCAACGATATCAAGGAATTCTATCTCGAGGAAGAGCAGAAGGCTCGCTTGGAAAAATTGCGGCCAATTGTGCGCGGGTTTTACATTTTGGGCTGGTTGTTAAAAAGCCTCTTTTTAAAACTGACACCGATCCGTCGTTTTCTGCTGTTCATCGCCTTTTTCATTATGGTCCTCAATAATTCAGATATTCACCTGGGTTTTATTAATCTCACCATTAAATTAGGGGATTTTGCAGGTGCCATTCTGATTTTCATCCTGATGCTTGAGCTGAAAGACAAGCTGCTGGCCCGCAATGAGCTGGCTGAAGGACGGGCGATCCAGACGCGGCTCCTCCCCGACCCTAGTCCCAAGATAATAGGCTGGGATGCCTGGCTCTATTCACAGCCAGCCAATGATGTGGGCGGTGATTTGATCGACTGCATCCGCTTCAATGATAATCACCATATCCTCGTCCTGGGTGATGTTTCGGGGAAAGGGCTGCCGGCGGCGCTGCTCATGGTCAAACTGCAGGCGACAATCCGCGCCTTGTATACAGAAACGATCCAGCTTGCCGATCTCGGCTCCCAGATCAACCGGATTTTTCACCGCGACGGCATTACCCGCAGTTTTGCTACCCTAGTGGTGCTGGATATCAATGGAGATTCCGGAAAAGTTCAGTTGTTGAACGCGGGTCATACGCCGCCCATTTTAGTCCACGACGGCCGGCCCCATGCAACCGCTAAAGGCAATCCAGCCCTGGGGCTCATGATCGATACCGGCTATGATGTTGTCACAAACACCCTGCAGAAAGGCGATGTTTTACTGGTTTATTCGGACGGCATCAATGAGAGCCGGAATGAAGATGGAGAGTGTTTTGGCAACGATCGACTGTTTACCCTGATCTCAGATCTGCCCAATATTCTTTCAGCAGACATGGGGGCGCGCATACTGGAAGCGGTAAGGAGTTTCAGCGGTGAGACCCGTCCGGATGACGACCAAACATTGCTCATTCTCAAATATCTTGGCCAATAAACCAACCCCGTTTGCTTATTTTTTGCCTGGCAACGGCTCGTATTCGACCCGGACCAGGGTCAAGCCTTTGGCCGGAGCTGTTTGCCCGGCCCGGCGCCGGTCCTTGGCCGCAAAAATCTCGGGAATATCTTTGGCCATAATTTTTCCCCGGCCGACATCGATGATAGTGCCGACCATGTTGCGCACCATGTAGCGTAAAAAACTCTTGCCGCTGACAGTGAAAATAATTTCTTCTTTCTGCACTTGCATTTTGAACTCGCTTATTTCCCGCAGTTTCTTTTTTCCGGGTTCGTCTGAAGTGAAGGAAGTGAAATCCCTGGCGCCGATAAAATGCTTGGTGGCTTGGCGCATGGCTTTGATATCCAGCGGGAAGGGAATATGCAGGGCGAAGCGCAGGCTGAATGGTGATTGCACCGGGCCGGTAAAGATGCGATAGCTGTAGGTCTTGCTGGAGGCGCCGGAACGAGCGTTGAACGATTTGTCCATGAGAGAACATTCCATGATGCGAATATCCTTGGGCAGCAAGGAATTTAAGGCTTTTTGCAGGGACTCGGGTTCGATGGCGATCGGCAGGTGAAAATTGGCGGTCAGGCCAATGGAATGAACGCCGGCATCGGTCCTTGAACTGCCGGTGACGATCATTTGCTTTTTGGCGATTATTTTCAAAGCCCTGATCAATTCGGCCTGGATGGTGCGAAATTCCGCTGTTTGAAACTGCCAGCCATGATACTCTGTCCCGTCATAGTGCACAATCACTTTATAATTACTGACCATGTACTTTTATATTATTGCCTAACCGCTTATGGCCGATTCTGGAAATATTCCTGGATGAGCCGGATGGCCGCCTGGGGACTGTCGACCGCAATCACGCCGCGGATATCCCAGGTTTCAATCCCAAAAACTTTTTTGCCGTAAATCTGCGTGTAAGCGATTTCAGAGAGGGTTCCGTATTCGCCGTCAATGGCCACCAAAACATCGGAATTCAATACCACCAGGGCGTTGCGCAAATAGCCGAGTCCGGTGGGAATGACGATGTCGGTGTAGGGGTTGGCGTCTTGCGCTGATTTACCCGGCAATATGCCGATCACCAGTCCCCCTTGCGCCTTGGCCCCTCTGGCTGAGGCTTCCATTACGCCCTTCAGACCGCCGTTGACCAAAATATAGCCATTTTGGGCAATCAGTCTTCCCAATTCTTCGGCAATCTTCAGATGCTTGATTTCGGGTGAACTGCCGCCGATGATGCCAACTCTTTTTTGCATGAAATGATCACTGCCAGTTTGCATTTTCAAACTGGATGGGCGTTTTAGACAGCTTTTTGGATTTTTCCCGAGCGAATGCAGGCGGTACAGACCCGCAACGATTGATTTTTCCCTCCGACCACGACTTTGATTTTCTGCAAGTTGGGTTCCCAACGACGGTTGGTCATTTTATGGGAATGGCTGACATTATGGCCATAGAGAGGTTTCTTGCCGCATATTTCACATATTTTTGCCATTTTACAGTCCTCCTTTTCGAAATAGATGTTATTTTACACTTTTTCGGTGTTAAAAGCAATTGTTAAAAACTATTTTAATACTCAGCCCTGCTAATTGAAAAAAAAGTAGCGAACCCCTTGCAGAATTATCAGTGCATAAAAACCGGCCAGCACGTCATCGAGCATGATGCCGACGCCATGGGGAACCTGCTCACTCTGTTTGATGGGGAAAGGTTTTAAAATATCGAAAAAACGGAACAGCAAAAACGCGGCGCCAAAGAAGCCGATTGTATGGGGCAGAAACCAGAGACAGACCAATTGGCCGGCCACTTCGTCAATCACGCATTGGCGCGGATCTTCTTTTTGGAAGTGTTTTTCGCTAGCTGCCGCGGCCGGGATGCCAATAATAAAAACAATACCCGTGACCAGAGCTAAAAGCGCGAAAGGCAGTGAAGGAGCCGGGATGAAATAGATGATCAGGGTGACGATTAATGAAGTCCAGGTCCCGGGCGCGATGCGGATCCGGCCCACTCCGAAAAATGTGGCAATTAAAACTCCCAATTGTTTCATCTCTTTTCTCCAAAAAGCATTTCGTTTTGAAAACGAGTTATTTTGATCGGGAACATTTCAAATGTCTCGAAAAATTTTTCTTTCACTTCGCAGTGCCCGTCGACCTCGGGTGCCTGGGAACTGATGCGGCCGATGGTGCTGTCATTATCCCAGGGGGCTAAAGGTAAATAATCCATGGTTCGGCCGATAAGCGCTTGGTTGTATTTTTGCAAATTTTTATCCGATACATCCAGTAACAGTTCTTTCCGGTTGGCAATGGTTTGCGGTTTTTTTCGCTTAGGGAGTTTGCAGCTGGCCGTGTTTTCCTCCAAAGAAAAACCGAAAACGCCGATCCTTTCCATTGCCGCTTCGGCTGCAAATTCCAGCAATTGTTTGAAATCGGCTTCTTCCTCACCCGGAAAACCGACAATGAAGGTGCTGCGTAAAACGGCTTTGGGGAACATATTTCTTATTTTTTGGACCAGTTGCAAATTTGTTTTATAGCTGCCGCTGCGGTTCATTTTTTTTAATATTTTGGCCGACACATGCTGAAAGGGAAGGTCAAAATAAGGCAGGATCGATTGCCCGGCAAAGCTTGAGAGAATCTCGGCGGGTATTTCTTCAGGCATCAGATAAAGTACGCGCAGCCAGCGAAAGCCAAGGCCCGATATTCCTTTTAGTAGATCCGGTAGTTGCGAGTGCTTGGCGCGGTCTTTGCCGAAATAAGTTGAATTTTGCGAAATCAGGTTCAGTTCTTCGATTCCCTGTTTTTTTAAATGTTCGGCTTCTTTTAAAATCGAAATGATCGGCCGCGAGCGGTAAGGTCCGCGAATCATAGGAATGGAACAAAAACTGCAGGTCATGTTGCAGCCTTCGGATATTTTGATGAAAGTCGAACCCGGGGCGGTGAAGGACAGGCGCTGGTGGCGGTCAGTATAGAGAAATAACTTTTTATCCGGGTATTCAGAGGGTTTATCTTTGGCTATGGCAACGGCCAGTTCTTCCATGTCGTTGACCCCCCAAAGAATATCGATATTTTTAAAAGTGTTTTTGAGCTCCTGGAGGTAACGCTGAATCAGGCAGCCGAAAACCGCAATTTTTTTGATTTCGCCTTTTTCCTTTTTCCCCAGGGCAGTCAAAATTTCCTCGATGCTTTCTTCCTTGGCGTCGCGGATGAAACCACAGGTGTTAATGACCAGCCACTCAGGGTTTTCATACTCGGAAACAATTTCCAGTCCCCGTTCTTTCAGCATTCCGGCCAGAACTTCGCTGTCCACGGTATTCTTGAAACACCCCAAACTGATAAAAGAAACAGTCCGGCTTGCAGGTTTATGGTTGTTTTTCATGGGATTTTTCTCTTCTTGGGTTAAA
>JBAXOR010000088.1:0-5522 GCA_037133155.1 Chrysiogenales bacterium
GGCAAATAATCAGGCCAACTTTGAATGCTTATAGTCGAACGATTCAATATTGATAGTACAAAAAATCCGGTTATGCTATACTGGACCTGAAGTTTATGAATGGAGGCGCCCATGTCTTTAAAAAATGTCCTGTTCATGTACCTGCTGACGCTGGTGGTTTTTTTCCTGATCGACATGGTCTGGCTGGGGCTGGTGGCCAAAAACTTCTACCGCCGCCACCTGGGCGCCATGCTCAGCCCCACGGTAAATTGGCCGGCGGCCATTTTGTTTTACCTGCTTTTCATCGCCGGGTTGCTGCTGTTCGTCATCGAACCGGCTCAGGGGCGTGTCCTGCAAGCCTTATGGAAAGGGTCTTTTTTCGGCCTCATCGCCTACGCCACCTATGACCTGACCAACCTGGCCACGCTCAATAACTGGCCGCTGCTGGTCACGGTAGTGGACCTAGTATGGGGAACGGTCCTGGGTGCGGCGGTCTCTTTTGTCAGCGTCTTACTCAGACGCTGGCTGTTCAAAGACTAGAACCATCCTTAACAAGCAGATTTCAGTGGTTTGTGATTGTTGTTGATGAGGCAATAATGATAAATCGCAAAAAATGACCGGAATCGTTTCCCAGGAAGCAGAACTCATCGTAACCATCGGCTGCAGCGGGCTGAAGGTGTTTTCCGTTGCTGCGGCGGCCAAGCTTCTTGGTTTCAGTGATACGACGGTCTCACAGATCATTCACAGTAGGCGGTAGTCAGTAGAAAGCCGCCTGTTTTCTTCCTACTAACTACTAACTACAGGCTACTGACTGCTTACTTCTTGATTACCTTTAGCGCTTCTTCTGCCGCCTGCAACAGTGGCGTTGCCGAGATATCTTCGCCCACGGCATTCTTCAGCCACAACTGCGGGATCAGGCGCCCGGCCTGGCACATGCGTTCCATCTCCAGGCCCAGGTTTTTGCCGGCCAGGAAGTTTTCCAGTTGGAACTCGACCAGGTGCCCCAGCGGATAATCGGGCAGATACAGGGCGGCGTCAATCATGTGTGAATAGGCGGCCAGGATCACCTGGTCGCGGGCGCCGAACAGATCGGCGTAATACTGGTTCCAGACTTCGCGGGCAATGGCCAGAACCGCCTTGCGCAGGGCTTCGGGGTTGGCGTCCGGCTTCTGGTACAGCCAGTCCCAAACCTTCATATCCACCAGGGCCACGCCCATGATTTCGTAGGTCATCCATAAAGTGTCCAGGGCTTGCTTCTGAGCGGCATGATGATCCTCGTTTTTCAGTCCCAGTATCTCCAGGTCGCGGTTCTGGAAAATAAAGGCGAAAGCCTCGCTGATCGCGGTATTGGGCACTCCGGCCATAAAGAAGGAATCCACTTTTTGCAGGCTCAGGGTCTGTTCGACGCAATGGCCAAGCTCGTGCATGGCCACATTGAAACCCTGGTAATTCATGCCGCTGGCCGGCACGCGGGTACGCAGGCGTGATTTTTCTGCTTTCATTAGCGCCCCCCAGGCGTGGCCGGCGCCGCGGGCCGGGTCAACCACGATGCGGCTGGCGAGGAAGTCGGCAGTCTTGGCCGCGAAACCAAGTTGTTGCAGGATGTTGCGCATGTCTTTTTCAAAGGCTTTCAGGTCGGGATATTTCTGGCTTACCCGCCGGTCCAGTTCGGTTTCCGCGATTTTGCCCCGGACCTTGAAACCGTTGTACCAGATGTCAAAAGGCAGCAGTTTCCGGCCCAGGCGCTTTTCGATCAGGGCGGCGGTAGTTTTCACTGGGCTTGAGGTCAGTACTTCCTCAAACATTTTTTCCACAACGACTGTGGGCAATTCCCGCTCTTGCTCGAATTTTCGCTGCGTATGACTGGGCAGGGTGGGGAAATAGGGGTCCATATCTTTCACAGCTTTAAAGATGTTCAACAGGTGCAAATAACGTGAGTTGGGTTCGGGAGTCCAGACAATTTCCTTGTTGTCCTTGAATACCTTGTTGCTGAAAGGGTTCCAGAAAAATTCGCCGCGGTTGACCATAAGTTGGGGGATATCCTGCTGGATAATGTGTTTCAATACTTCGAAGATCATCTCCTGACCGGCCAGTCCTTTCTTGTCGGCGTACAGGGCCTTGAGACGATCGCGCAACCCCCAATGGCTGATAAGTTTTAGATTTTCCGGAAAAAGCGTTTTTTGGCGGTTGTCAAGCAAATTGCCCATAAAGATATTGTATTCGGCAATATATGTTTCGGCTTCGCTTGCTACGGATGCCGCTTTCTGGTTCAGGCGGGCCGGCACACGGGAGAGGAACAAATCGCCGCAGCGGGCGTAGGCCCAATTCAGGCGAGTCCATTCGGGTCCCAGTTCCGTCTTTTCAGCCAAAGTATAAGTGGGAAAATTAAGGAGGATTTCAAAGGCTATTTTGCTGTCGAACATGTCCTCGGCCAGGTGCGCGGTTGGATCGAACTGACCGAAACGCTCGTCGATGGGCATGATTTCACCCCAGTCCAGGTGCAGGGGTTTTTTCAGGTCCAGGCTGATCTGGTTCAAGTGACCATACAAAACCTCGAAATTTTTTTCCAGGCGTTTGCAATAGCTTTGCAAGCGCTCGGGGCTGCCGATGAAATTTTCCCGGCAGAATTTGGCGAACATCTCCACGCTGCCGTCTTCGAGACGCCAAAAAGCGGCCACTTGCTGCAGTCCCTTGTCAATGCGCAATTTGTTAGTTTCACCGTGTTTTGCCAGCAGGAAGCGGCGTAAACCATCCTGGGTTTCCTTTTCTATGACCATGGTTTCCCCCCCCAAACGGGCGAAAAAAATCAATACCAACACTATTTTCAAGATGAATCTGTTTCTTTTCAACTGGGCCTCCAAGCCTCAAATGTAGCACGAGGGCGGCAGGAAATCAAGTCTGAGATGAAAGTGCTCGGTGTAAGGCGTACGGTATACGGTTGACGGCGAAGAAAGAAGGGCGACATAAAATTCATATAAAAGCTGGCACAATAAAATCGTTGCACTCGATCCGGAAAATGCCTACTCTTTTTCCTTATTCTCATTATATTTACTGACCGTGCACCGTTAACCGTCGACCGTCTACCCGGTTTTTTCCATGTTCCCTCTGGTGAACTCCAGTTCGGTTGCGAAGAACAGTACTTTGCTCAATTGGCGGCACAGGACATAAAACTGCTGCCAGAGGAAAACGAGCAAGACCCAGTGCGGCTTGGCTTTGGGCAGGATGCGGGCGATCTCCAGGTAAAAAAGTGTCAGCGCAACAAAAACCAGCCCGACCAGCAAATAAAGGCTCCAAGACTTGAAAAAGCGTTTCCCGATGAATTCCAATGTTAGCCAGGTTTCCTTGAGTACTTTTTTGCGGGCGCCGGTCACCAGGCCGATTTTGACATAATCAAAGAACATAGCCATTATGGTTAGCAGCAAAATCAGGGCGAGGATGCGCAGGTTGCTGACGATCAGCGCCGGCCATTCGGTCGGCGCCCGGCGGTTGATAATATTCAGGAAGGCCTTGATCAGGGAATAAAAAATTCCCAGGAACACCACGTAGACCGGGATGGAGAGGATAAAAAGCCGGAAGAAGCGCCAGAAATAAAGGCCGCAATCGTGGAAAAAATCGGCCATGGTGGTTTTGGCTTCGGGGCGGTTCAAACAGCCGATGATGCCGCCGTTGAGAAAGACGGACAGCAGGAGGTACAAGACCACTGCCAGCAACGCCGAGGAGAAAACCGCCGGCGCGACATTCATGAAACGGTAAATAAAATCGCCCAGCCAGAAAAGGTCCAGCTTCTGCAGGGCGTGCTCTCCGGAGAAAGAATGGGACATGTGCTCAGTCATCAGGAAAAAAAACGGTCCGACGGCAAACAATGAAAAAATGAGGTTGACGGCCCACAGTCTGACGGCCAGGCGGCGTTTTTCAAAACTGAGGATCATGCCCTTGATCAATAATGTAAAATTACCCATTGTGCACTCCTTAGCTCAAGGTGCTGGCAAATTGCAGCAGGTTCTGGATCCAGAACAGCAATTTTCCGGCCCAACGCATGGTCCCGGACATTTTCGCCTTGACGATGAAACTGTTGTTGCTCAGGTCGCGATCGATTAAAAACACGTTGTCGGGGTCTATCTGGGCAAACTTGACCTTGCTGGCGCCTTCAAAACTGAACTCGGCCCAGCTGTCCTGGCCGTCCCAATAATTGATTTTTTGGGAGCCGTTCTCGAACACGGTTTTGATTTTGAGTTGGACGCCGGGGCCGGTCCGCGCTTCACCAAGGCGCCTGATCCGGACCAGGGACCGGTAGACGGGTTTTTTGTTTTTCTGGTCAAGGTCGCGGGCCGCTCGGGCCGTGACCTCGCTTTTCTTTCCCTGGCGGTCGAATACGCCCCGGGCGGTGGTGATTTCTTGTGACGTCACCTGATCGACCGCGTAGTCCCATTCTTTGGTGCTGAAGAACAATTCGTCGAACAGCCAGTTCAGGTCGCGGCCGCTGATTTCGTTGACCGTGGCAATGAAATCGCGGCTTGCGGGGTGGCGGAAGCGGAAGCGGCTGTGGAAAGCGCGCATGACCCGCAGCATGACCTCCTTGCCGATGATGTTTTCCAGCGTGTTCAGGCAGGTCGCAGCCCGCATGTAGACGTTCAGGGCATAGCTCGTGGGATCATAGAATTTCCAGGAGGCGGTGACGATCGGATCGTATTTGACCGTCTGGATGGCCGCGGCCCGGTCCGTTTCCAGGTCAGCATACTTGAGCGTGCCGCTGTAGCGGGTCAAAGGGATGCCGGCCAGGGTCAGGGGCATGGCTCCGGGCCCGTAGCCCTTGGCAATAACCTTGCCGGTAGAATAGGTGTTAATGCCCTCGTCCAGCCAGGCTTCTTCGAATTCGTTGTTGGCCGCAAGTCCGTACCAATAGCCATGGCCGAATTCATGGACGATCACCATCTCGGGATGGTTGGCCTGCGGGCTGGGCAGTACCTGGGTGCCGGCGGTGAACAAGGTCTGGTATTCCATGCCGCCGCTGCCGGTGCGGAAAGGGGGGTCGACCATGGTGACCGTCTCATACGGGTAAGGCCCGTACCAGAGGCCATAATACTTCAGGGCCAGGCGCAGGGCTTTGAAATGGCGCTCGGCCTGGTTACGATGTTCGGGATTGATCAGCAAAATCATTTTCACGTCCGGAAGCTGCACTTGTTTCATGGGCAGCCGCAAGATACCGGCTATTTCCCGGTATTCAGCCTGGCTGACTTCTTGGGCAGCGACGAAGTCGCGTTCGATCCTGAGGTAATCGGGGTCGGTGGTCCAGGCGAAATCGTGGATGCGATCCTGGCTGAAAGTATGGGTGGAGGTTTTGTGTTGCGCATCAACCGTGGTGGCCGTCTCTTTTCCCGAGGCGCCCACAACGTATTCGCCGGGCACGGTGATATGCACCCGGAAGCTGGCGAAGTCGGCGAAGAATTCGCTGTTCAGGTGGTACTGGTGGCAGTTCCAGCCTTTGCCTTCCTGGTAAACGCCGGGTTTTGGAAACCACTGGCCGATAAAGTAGCCGTTTTGAT
>JBAXOR010000089.1:0-5433 GCA_037133155.1 Chrysiogenales bacterium
ATCGTCCTTTGGCAACCAATCCATCAGCCGGTTCGAGAAATAAAGGTGGCGCATACCGCCAAGGGCAACCACAGTTAAAACCACGCTCATGCCGATGACCCAGCAGCGGCGGCGTACCACCCAGCGCGACCAATGTTCAATCATTGTACAGCCTCCTTGTCCAGCAACAACGAATTCATGAACTCCGTAAACAAAGGCCTGGAAATATCGCGCAGACTTTTGGAACGTTCTTCGAAAACATTCCACAAGGTGAAAGAAGTATGGATCATCCCCAAATACATGATGGCCGAAGTTTCAGGAGTCACATCGGGCCGGAAGATATTCCGCTCCCTGCCAATGCGGATCATTCCTTCCAGGCGTTCCTTGAGATTCCAGGTAATGGACTTGAACTTATTAAACAGTTCTTTGTCTTCATTGTACAGGGCATCGCTGAACAAAATCCGGTAAATGCCTGGGAAGTCCTCGAGATAGGCGATGACAAAAAAAAACCATTCGCGCAACCATTGTTCGGGGTCGAGCCCGCGGGTATCCATTTCCTTGAACTTGTCGTTGACCTGCATTTCCGCAATTTCCAGCAAGCGGTGAAATATTTCGTTTTTTGAATTGAAATGCTTGTAAAGGGCTCCTTCCACGAAGCCGACTTCATGGGCGATGCGCTTGGTGGTTACGCCGGCGACGCCGACGCGATCGACCAGTTTCAGAACTGCGGTAACAATATCAAGCTTCCTTTTTTCCAGGAACTCATCAAATCTTTTTTTCATGCCGAATCCATTAAGTGAACATTCACTCACCTTTATTATAGCAGCGGTTTTGCCGTTGTCAATACCCATATTTTTTTTATTCAGCAGCGAACAGAGTGAGCTTTTTCAGAAAAACTTCCAGTTTGTATCCGGCTTTTGCGGCCAAAGTCGGCAGATAATTCATAAAATTCAACACTTCACCAGCTGGCTGGTCGGCAAGCGCAGCAGTTTTTATCCCTTGACGGTTCAATACCCACAAGATGAGAATTGTCAGCCAGATACAAAACTCATTGAAAGCTTCCCGATTGAAAAACAGTTCGTTCTCATGGCTATTCAACTGCAACAAACCCCGCACATCATCATCATTGGTCATTGCTTTTAAAAGCTTTCCCAAGGCCGCGGGCACACCCTCCCCCCCTTGGACCAGGGCGGCGCTATTGGCGCTGATCATCATTCCCAAACCGCAGGTTATGCGGATCATTCGCCGTGCCGGCTCGACACCGCTTTCCGAAAAACCCCAGTTGCGTAAAATCTCGTCCAGAAGACCATCCAGCAGCCATTCATCGAACAAAACCCGGCCATCAGGATACTTTTCAGCAACCAACCCCACCAAGCCTCGCATATAGAGCCCTAAAAGGAAAAGCCGCTCGGACTCCGCCTTCTCTCTAAACTGTTTTTGCAGGTACTTACTGGTTGTCGGAACACCGTCAGCAGCTTTTTTGGGTTGTCCTTTATCCGGGCAGGAAAGGGTTCGCAGGGCCAGCAGGTCTTCGAGAAGCATTTCAACGGCATTGCCGGTGCCAGCCGCGGCCCGGGCATTTCCTTGGGCATGGGAAAGCAGATTTGTTATTTTTTCTTCCAGTTCCTGCCACAGGGTGCCTTCATTTTTGCTTCCCGGCAGGCCGTGAAAAACCTCCAGCTGCCTGGCCAAAATTTCGGGTTGGCATAGGTCGCGCAGGGCGTTATGCAGAGGCTGCAGGGACATTTCCCGGCCGGCCTTCTCCAGGCTGGCAACGCCGTCGCCATGCAGATAGGCTTCCAGTCTGGCAAGTTGTCCGCCGGCATCGTCGGCCATTTCCCTGAAATCAATGAAGACATGGGTTTGGTAAGCGCCCAGTTCGATGGCCAAACCCCGGGCATACAATTGCCGGCAATTGCGAATATACTTCAATTGGGTGACCAGATCGCGGAAGACCACAAACTGGTTTTGTCCTTCCGGCAAGTCCAGTCCCTGGGCGATATTTTTTTGCACCAGATGACGCAAGCCGCCGGAGCTGCTCTCTTGGGCGAAAGCCACAGACATTCCAAGCGAGCCGACCGCATGGCCAAAGCAGTTGTGATAAACAACCAGGCAACGTTCGCCCCGGTGGCGGTTGGAGAAAGCGATCACGTTTTCATCAACTACACCACTGGCGGTGAAAAAATCGTAAAGCAAAAAATGACTCAGCCCGGAAAACAACAACCTTTTTTTCAGCAAAGGAAAAATCTGCTGCTCATGGCGGCGGATCAAATCCCTGTCCGGGCGTTCATCACGGTAAGCCTTGCGGTATTCCATGCCGTATTTTTCTGCGAAACCCTCGATCTGGCCATGGCCGAACATGGGTAAACCGGGAAGGGTGGCCAGCAGGGTGCAGGTTCCGAAGTATTTGTCACTATTCCCGAACTGGGCCAGCGCTGTCTCTTCATCCGGATTATTCATGAAATTGACAAAGCGCTTGAGGATTTCCGGATTAAACTCCAGCACATTCTTCAATGAAGCACGGAACTTGCTGTTTTCTTCATCTTTGAGAAAATGCATGAAGGCACTGTTGTACACTCGGTGCATGCCCAGGGTACGCACAAAATAAGATTCCATCAACCAGAAAGCTTCAGCCAGCAACAAGGTATCCGGAACTTCCCGCGCCACCCGGTCGACCACTTCGCGCCAGAATTCATTCGGCATATTGCTGTCAAATTGTTCCTGCGCCATCCCCTGCCCGGACCTGGAAGGGATATCGCCGCCGCTCCCCGGTTGCGGGAACCATAACCGCTGATAGTGCCGCCGGGTCAGGGTCATGGCGGCGTCAAAACGGATGATGGGGAATTTACGGGCCACAGCCAGGATGGTCTGCATGACAGTTTCGCGGACTTTGAGGTGCAAATAATTTAATTGGGCCGTATCGTTCCAGGGCATGCGTGTCCCATCGTTGCCATGATAAATGTAGTGCACAACCCCGCTCTTGCGCTCCAACCATTTGAACACCACCGCGGCATCGCTGCGATCGTAGTAATGATCTTCGAGATAAATGGCCACTCGCGGATCGCTGGAAATATCTTCACCGGAAAAAGAATAGGCTGGAAATGGGCTTTGCTCCAGGGATACAAACCATTCGGGATGCTCGCACACCCAGGGCGAATCGATGCCCATGTGGTTAGGTACCATGTCCGAAGCCAGGCGGATGCCTCTGGCCTCGGCCCTTTTTTTAAGATTTTGCAGGGCTTTTTCACCCCCCAGATCAGCAGCAACCTCATAGCGGAACAATGAATAAGCCGAGGCCAGGGCTTCGGGGTTGCCGCATTTTTGCTTGATGCGCCGCGAGGCCGGACTGCGCTCCCAGATGCCGATCAGCCAAAGACCGTTAAAACCCCAGCGCTCAAGCGTATCTAATTCCTCATCCGGAATATGTTCCAGGGTAGTAATGGCCCGGCCGTATTTTTTCCCCAGCTGGTCCAGCCAGACATAAACGGTCTTGGCCAGCAGTACCAGGTTGGGCATCCATTCACGGTCGGCCGAAAATCTTTCGCTTTCATCGATATTTTGCCATTGCGTTTCGGCTGCAAAAACCGTGGCCGGTCCAGGACCAGGGAAAAAAGTTTTTTCTTCTTCCCGGATCACATCCAGATTGGCCAGAAAACGCGAGGAAAATTTACCCAGCAGCAAACCCCATTTTTCCTGCATATAGCGCAATTGTCCGGAAAGCGAATCAGGATATGCCAGGGCCGGGCTGCGCAGCATGGCAATCAGGTCCTGATTTTCAGGACCAAAGGGCGGCTGCTGGGAAAAGAACCCCTGCAAAGCTTCGATCAGTTGCGGATAAGGGGAATCTTTTTCCAGACTGCTGTCGTCAAACAATTCCCGGAAAGGAGAAAAAGCCGGGTTCACATTTGCCAGCCAGAGCAAAAGGATTTCTTCAAGGACGATTTCGCGATTACTGATCCCCTGGCTTGTGCTCAGCAGGTATTCCTCGGCGTGTACTTGTTCCGAATAGACAGCGAGGGCCGGGAAATCCACGCAGAAATGGAGCAGTACTTTTTTAAGGCCGGCGCTGCCTGATTTTTTATCAAGTTCAAGCAGTGCTTTTTTAAAAACCTGGGGCTGGGCCTGCTCATTGTAAAGCCCTATCACGTAATGCAGGATTTCATCGATCAGTCCCATGGCGTTCAAAGATCCGGGTTTGACTATTTTTTCCGGGACGTTGAGCGCTTGCCTTTTTTCATTCAGACGCTGCGCAAATAGCCGTGTGGCTACAAAATCCGGCAAAATAACATTGCCATGCAGGGAAAAAAAGGCCCGGTTGAAATGGTAAAGGTTGCGGCAGTTGCGCGAAATATGAAACTCCCTGGCTGGACCGCGGCGGGCAGCAGCCAACCCGCTCAATTTCAGCAGGCTGACACGCAATACCGGCAATGGCCGGCTGCAGGATTCAAGATTCATTGTCATGGCCATGAAAAGGATGATTTACCGGCAACCACCGACATTAGCCATCAGGAAGACTGCTCGCCGGGGGCACCCACCGGGTCGAAATCGACTTCACGCACTTTTTTCAGATCGCGGCGCAGTTCCACATATTTGCGGAGATCATCCATGAGTTGCCTGGCCGAAGGGATGGCTCTCATGGTTATTTGCGGAGTGGAGTGGTCCGAGGTAAGGATAACGATATTGCCCAGGTGAAAAAAGCGATAAAAGAAGGGTTCTTGCAGGGAATAGTCCTTGACGCGGTAGAGTTCCAGGGCATTGGTCTGCTTGGAGAAAATGCCGGTGGTGATTTTTATCCGTTCAGTGCTGATTTCGTATTTGACGGCCTTGATCAGCAGCACCCTGGCCAGGGCATAGGCCAAAGGCGAGAGCAAAATGATAAAAGCCGGGGCCAGCGCCATTGTTCCTATTTTTAATAATGGGTTCCAAAACATGATTAATAGCACCAGCAGCAAAGCAAAAACAAAACCGCAAATGAGGAAAACCCCGAAATTAAGCCACTGCGAAGAAGTTCCCGACCAAACCGTTTTTTCTTCCATGCCTTGACCTCCTCGATTAAATGTCACAAATATTCAATCCTTATAAAGATAACACATTCGGGAAATGAAATAAATAGTCACACTTTAATCCCCTATTTGCTGGCAATTGATTTGTTTGGGTTTCCAAAAAGCGAACAGCAGCAGCGCCAAAAAAGCTATGGCCGCGCCGAAATAAAACGGGGCAGCACAAATTATCCGGCTACGCATTAGACGGATATAATTTGTCTGTCCCGGACGGGGATGGTTTCCAGATAGCGAATAAGAACAGTACCAGAAGGGCCATGGTTGCACCGAAATAAAACGGGGCAGCACAAATTATCCGGCTACGCAGTAGACGGATCTAATTTGTCTGTCCCGGACGGGGATGGTTTCCAGATAGCGAATAAGAACAGTGCCAGAAGGGCCATGGTTGCACCGA
>JBAXOR010000090.1:0-5429 GCA_037133155.1 Chrysiogenales bacterium
CGTCGGTAACGGCAAGGGCATCCCTGAATGACTCGATGTTGCCGCCAACAGCGACAAAGCCTACCTGGTCGGCCGCGGAGAGAGCGCCCAGGCAGGCCAGAACGGCATTCCGCGCCTGGCGTATCGGTTCACCTTGCATGGAGCCGGACCGGTCGAACAGGAAGACGATCCGGCGCGGGCCTTTGCCGGCCTCGCCAAAGCGGTCCGAGGCCACAACCGCGGCGAACTGGGCCAGGCCTTTGCTGTCTGCCCCGCAGAGAACCCCGGAAAATGACGATTTCATCCGGATAGTAAAAAAAATACTGTGTTTGCCCATCAGCGCTGCTAACGCTTTGAATATCCATTAAATTTTTTTTAGTTTCAATCTCGGTCAGCTTGTAAAAACCCAACTCGGAAAACGCGAAATTTTTGACATTCAGGAATTCCATTTCGCCTTTGCCAAGATTTTTTTCAATATATTTTATGGAAACCAGTTTATCCTGCCAACGGGAAAATACGGTCATGCCGAGGCCGGTTTTACTTTTGTTCTGAATGAATTTCAGATAGAGCAGGTAATCAAGCCCGTTCACCTTGCTTAAATTGAATTCACCCCGGCCGTTGGCGAAATTGAGCAGCAGGTCGGAGATTTTGATGTTTTTATCGTTTTCCAGGCGTGCCGTCAGCAATTGATAAATTTTTTGCATGGCCAGATCGGTCAATTCGGAATAATTTTCAAATTGCACGACCGCCACTCGCACTTCGGTTTTGTTTTTAAAAAAAACTTGCAGGTGGTCTGCAACTTCCTGCACCAATGATTCGGCATTTGACTGGGAAAAGCGGAAACCGGGATATAAAAAAAGAACCAGTAATAACAGTGTTACTTTTTTCATTCCGTTCAACTTACTTTTTTTTTATAGTGAGTTTCAAGTTGAGATTTATTTGGACGTCACCGGGGTCTTTGGAAATATTCAGGGTAATCGGCAGCTCGATATTTCTTATTTTTCCCTGGTTTTTCATCGGCTGTTCACCGGTGTCTTCATCGTCTCTAATGATTTCGGAGACATTGATGGCTGCGGTATCTTTCTGCTCTTCATCTTCGAAACTCATTTCCGGGATATCGATATCCGATTTTCCATCTTTTATTTCCTGAGCATCTTCCAGATTGAATATGTCATCCTCAGCCAGGGGTTGGAGCGAATCCTCGGCATCCACCATGGGTGAGGATAGTTCGAATATTTCCTCTTTATCGGTATCGCCGGTCCTTACTGCCGCGGATGGTTCCGTGAAAACCACCTTGTTGTTTTCCGCTTTGGGGGCGGAAGAAGTTATTTCCTCGCGGGAAAACATGATCGTTTTGTCTTTTTGAAAAATAGACAGCTGGTTTTTCAGGTGGATAATGACCAGCTTGATGATGGCGTACAAACCTTCCAGAACGTTCTCACCGCTGGTAGCCACAGTGGGGAAAAAAGATTTGTTGTCCGGATTCAAATCTTTGTTCAGGGAGTTGCTGGGCAGGATTTCTTTCAGATCTCTTTTGTTGAAATGAAAAACCAGGGGTATTTTATCGAATTGCAGGTTGTTGAGTTTTAAATTCTTTTTTAAATTGGTAAAACTTTCAATGTTTTGTTCGCGCATGACGACCTGGGAATCAGCGATAAAAACCACACCGTCAGCTCCCTGCAGCACAAGTTTCCTGGTGGTGTCGTACGCCACCTGGCCGGGAACCGTATAGAGCTGGATTTTGATGGTATAGTTCCCCAGTTTGCCGATCTCCAGGGGCAGAAAATCAAAAAACAAAGTACGGTCGCCATCGGTGTCCAGGGTGATCAGTTTACCCTTATTTTCAATTTCATCGCAATTGAAAATATAGCGCAAACATGTGGTTTTACCGCTTAAGGCCGGTCCGTAGTAAACTATTTTGGTGGTGATTTCCTTATTATTATAATTGACAAAAGCCATTAGAAAGGATCCTCTTCCTCGTAAGCAGCATCTTCCCCTCCCTGGGTGGTCGAAAAGGGCGGGGTGCCAGGTTCGCTGTTGTCAGGGAAGGAATCCCTGCTGCTTTTTCCTGAAGGATAGGGAGTACCGGTTCCGGTGGCCTGGTCTTTGCGGTGGTCAAGGACGATGATGTTTTCAGCCTGGATATCCGTGTTCCATCTGTCCTGGCCGTTTTTATCCTGCCATTTGCGGGTATGGATCCGGCCTTCAATCAGCACCATGTCGCCCTTGCCGATACTTTTTTCGACCTTCTGGGCCAGAGGTCCCCAGGAGACAATGTTGTGCCACTCGGTCGGCATATCCTTCCAGGCATTGCTGTTCTTGTCATAATATCCTTCGTTAGTAGCCAGGGAAAACTTGGCAAGTTGTCTGCTGCTGCTTGCCACTACGGTGATCTCGGGGATTTTCCCCACCCGGCCGACCAGGATGACGCGGTTCAAACTGCGTACTTGGCTCATTTTATTCGCTGAACTCCTTGATTTTTTGTTGGGCCAGGGATGATTCTTCGGACAAAGGGAAGCGGGAGATCAATTCCTTGAGCATGGCGACACCTTCGCTTTGCCGGCCCATTTCCAGCAATGCGTAGCCTTTCTTGAGAATAGCGGCCGGGGCTTTGTCGCCGTCTTTGTATTTGTTCAATAATTCGTTGAATGTATTGATGGCATCCTGATATTTCTTTTTGGCGTAATGGCATTCACCGATCCAGTACAGGGAATTATCAGCCAGGCCGCTTTCCGGAAAACTGCGGATAAATTGCCTGAAACCTTCAATGGCCAGGTCGAAATTTTCCTTGATGTAATCTGAATAAGCGGCGTAATAGATACTGGAAGGGTCCTGGGTTAGCGAGGTTTCATTGGTGCTGGCGTTGTTGGATAAATTGTCAGCCGCTCCCGCAATATTCCCGCCGGCAACGGTGGGAATGTTCATTATTTTATCGTTCAGTTTGTTCAGGGAATTTTTTATATCGTTTAATTCTTCCTTGAAAAACTGCATGCTGAGGAGTAAATTTTCCCTGTTTTGGGTCATATCGGCCTGGTTACGGGACATGGCGCCGATTCGTTCTTCGCTGATGTTGGACTTTTTAATCATGCCGGTCAATTCGGCGGCCATGACATTAATTTTATTATCCAAAGCAATAACCGTATCGGCAAGTTTTTGAATTTCCTCTAAAATCAGTTTGGTATCTTTTTTTACCGCGGGCAGGGGCAAGGTGCACAGCAATAGTGTCAGCAATGCCGATATGAGCGTTCGCTTCATGCAGTCTATTTTTTGGTTATGATAAATTCATCGCGGCGGTTCTGGAAATAAGTGGCTTCGTCGACGCCATGAACCAGGGGTTTGCTTTTGCCGTAGGAGACGATTTTAATGTTGGTGGCGTTCACGCCCAGAGATGTCAGGTAATTTTTGGCTGCTTCGGCTCTTTTTTCACCTAAAGCGATGTTGTACTCAATGGTTCCCCTTTCATCGCAATGGCCTTCGATCAGTACCTGCACGGTTGAAAATTTAAGCATCCAGTCGGCATTGGCCTGCAGAAGGGGTTTCATGTCTTCCCTGACCTGGTATTTGTCAAAATCAAAGTTGATCATTTTCAGCACCTGATATTTGTTCAGTTCTTCGATGGTTTTCTGCTGAAAAATTTCTTCTTCGCTCAAATACGGTTTTTCAACCTGGGTAATGGGTTCTTCAACTTTTTCGACCACCGGCCCTTGAACCGGCGCGACCTTGGCGGCCTTTTTTCCGCAGGCAGTGAATAACATGATTAACGACAGCACCATAAAAAGAACAACTAGTTTTTTCATGAATCCTCCTTAAATTTTGTCAACTAAAAATATAATATATTAATAATAGTTTGTCAAATATTTTTTGTTTGTTTGTTGATATTTGTGTTATTTGAGCAATCTCTGCCATTTGGGCATTTTGTTTTCCCCGCTGGAGGTGATTTGCCGGATGTTGCGACCGTCGTAATCGACCAGATACAATTGGTATTTGCCGCTGCGGTTGGAGGAAAAAACCAGGTGCCGGCCGTCGGGGGACCATGAGGGGTTTTCGTTGCGCCCGGCGTTCTCGGTCAGCTTGATGATGTCATTGCTTTTCAGGTTGAAAACGTAAATGTCGAACCGGCCTTCAATGCGGGAAACATAGGCAATGCGCATGCCGTCCGGGGACCAGGCCGGAGAATCGTGGTAGGAGCCTTCAGTGGTGATGCGGCGGATATTGCTGCCTTCGGCGTCCATGACGTAGATTTGCGGCGTGCCGTTTCTTTGCGAAGTAAAAGCGATTTCACGGCCGTTGGGACTCCAGCATGGCGACGTATCGATGGCCGGGTTAAAGGTCAGTCGCTTGTCCTGGCCGGTTTTCATGTCCTTGAGATAGATTTCGGTGTTGCCGTCTTTTGAGGAAGTGTAGACGATCTGGTCGGCTCCGGGAGACCAGTCGGCCGCGTAATTGACGCCGCCGGAAGACAGCAGCTCAGTTTTTCCCGAATAAATATCAAACATGTAGAGGTCGGGGCTCAGGTGCCGGTAAGCTGTATAGATGATTTTTTCATTATTCGCGCTCCAGGAGGGCAGCATGTCGATGTAATTGTTGAACGTGATGCGCGTCGGCCGGAAACCGTCATAATCCATGATATAGATTTCCTTGTCGCTGCCTGTTTCGCAGACATAAACGATTTTTGAAGTGAACAAAGGCTTTTCACCGAAATGCTTCATCATTTCATCGGCAGCTTTGTGGGCGATCATGCGACAGAGGTCTTTTTTGCCGCCGTAATTTCTGCCGAAAATGAATCTGGCGCTGTTTACTTCATATATTTTGAGCGAAAAAATGATGCGTTCGTCGGCCCCTATTTCCAATTGGCCGGAAATGAGGATATTGGCCTGGATCGATGCCCAATCCTTAAAATTGATGGCGCTGGCATTGAAACGGGCGATATAGGAATAATGCTCGCGCGGCACCAGTTTGAAGACCCGGGAAAATTCCAGGTCTTGCCACAGGGTTTCATGAATCAGGTTTTTGATTTCATTGTTCGGCAGTGAAGTTTCCGTGAACTGGAAATCGGGCAGGGCCACTGGAATCATGGGCATGCCCTCTTTGATGCGGATGGTTATTTCCTCCTGGCCGCTCAGCTGCCAGCTTACTAAAAAAACGAACGCCACAAGGACAGTTTGCCTGATTTTCATTATTTCTCCCACTCGAATTCAAAATGGACGACCAGATATTGTGACGGGAAATCGGAGGGCAGGGGCGCAAACGGTGCGGCGTTCTCAATTGCCCGCCGGGCCGATAAATCCAGTGAAACGATGCCGCTGGAATTTTCCAGGCGCAAATCGCTGACCGCACCGTCGCGGCGGACAATAAAATACACCCCGGCGATATATTTTCCCTTCAATCCGGGTGCCACCAGGGAATTGTACCAGGAAGAAGAAATCCGGCTGCGTAAAAGGTCGACATAG
>JBAXOR010000091.1:0-5408 GCA_037133155.1 Chrysiogenales bacterium
TGGGGTATAGACGGCACCAGCCTCATTGTCCATTGTCTCACTCCCGGGCAAAACATCATGACACAGCCTGTAAATATGCATTTATTATTATAGAAGGGAATGCGGGGGCTGAAATACTGCAAGACCGTCAAGTTGCCAGAGTTTGCCCCCCAAAGACGATCTCTGGGTTCTTCAAACAGCGGTTATTTTTGAGCGGCCGTTGGCGCACTTCGGGATCAGCTTGAGTTCAAGACGGCAGTTGACCGCCCGGGCATATTTTTTAAGAGTGGCCAGGAAGGGGGCATGCTTACCAGCGGATTCAAGGCGGGAAACAGCGTTTTTGGTCGTCGCCATCAGTTTTGCCATCCCTTCCTGGGTCAAGCCGGATTTGCAGCGCGCGGCGATCATCTCCCGGATCACGGCCGGGGAGTCGTACGAATGAACCTGGAAGCGCCAGGACTCGACCGGCAAACAGCAAGCCGGGGAGGGTCAATATCGTCTCGTCGTATCCATGCCGGGGAAGTCCCCGGACCGGCTGAGCATGATATTCTTCATTTCATACAGTCGAGGAGGTTAAGCAAAAGGGGCGTCTCCAATTCCACAAAGATCCGCATCTAGTGTTTTGCCGCGGGTTTCGCCCAGCAGTCCGCCACTTATGCCGGCCAGGGCAAAGGGGATAACAAAAGCCTGGTAAAGGAGCCAGGCGATGACCGCGGCTAAAAAAATCCCGATCTCGACCGGCGCCCCGGCGCTTCTGAAAATGAACCAGTTGGGCAGGGCCAGGCAAAGGAAAAGAAAAGCCAGCCCGACCGCTGAGAACCAAAGCCACTGGCGCGCCAGGCGCCGGCTCTCATTACCATGCTGGAAATAAAGGGCAAGACTTTCCTGGACAGATCGCCACGTATCCGCGCCGCCGCGGGAAAAGGCCAGGGTTAGAATAGCTTGGCTAAGGAGCCCTGTGGCCAACAGATCAAGGCTTCTCGAAAAGCTCCAGTTAGAAGGCCCGGCAGGAGGCTGGAAAAATTCCCCGCGGCCCCGGTAAAAAGCTGACAAGGCCCGACGCAGGCCGCGGTTTACGAATACCCAGCTTGAATAATTGGGGAAAAAGCGTCCGGCTTTATCGATGACCGCGGCCAGGCCTGGAAATGGAGGCTTCCAGCCGGAAAAAAGGAGCAACATGGCGGCCCGTTGACGAAAGAGGAAAAAGCGCCGCAAAATCCGGGCACCACCCCACCAGCCCAGGACGGCCAGCACTGCGACAACGATGGCCATGACAGGGCTGACGCCGCCGCTAAGGCGAAAGATGAAAAGCGATATGGCGAAAAGGATGATGACCATGAAGCCGCCGGCCACAAAGATCCCGGCCCGGAAAATGATCAAGGGCAAGGCCCTGGAGAGTGCTACCAGCGCTTCTCTGAAATTGTCACTCATGATCTTCCTTTTTATTCCAGCTGCCTTTCTTGCCCGGGCAAGGATAGACAAGTAAATTTTTAAATTCAGTGTTTGCCTTTGGTGTCCAGCAGCAGTTTGCGGGTGAAGGGGATGAGCCCGCCGGCGTCGATGATTACCTGGCGCGCTTTGGGCAGGGCCACGATGGCAAAATTTTTGCCGGAGGTTTTGTTAATGATTTGGTCAACGCTGAATTCCAGCTCGTCGCCTTCATTGGCTTCAATGGCAGGGCAAATGACCATTTTCAAGCCCAGATTGATCGCATTTTGTAAAAAGATACGGGAAAAATTTTTGGCTACAACTACGAAATCGGGACCTTTCAGGCAGGAAGCGGCCTGTTCCCTTGAGGAGCCGCAGCCGAAATTTTTCCCGCCCAGGATGATGCTCTGCGGCGGGAATTCTTTTTTCTTGACCTTGGCGTTGAACTCGGGATAATCGATAAAGGCGAATTGCGGGGTCTCGGTCGGCAGGACCGTGGCCATGAACCTTCCCGGATAAATGATATCGGTGGAGACATCGTCTCCCACTTTAAAAACAACTTTTGCCATTTTACTTTCCTCCTTTTCTGGGATCGGTGATGACGCCGGTTATGGCGCTGGCGGCGGCTACGGCGGGCGAACACAGGTAGACCTCGGCATTGGGGTTGCCCATCCTGCCCTTGAAATTGC
The DNA here is from genome assembly GCA_037133155.1 of Chrysiogenales bacterium. Taxonomy (GTDB): domain Bacteria; phylum Acidobacteriota; class Aminicenantia; order UBA2199; family UBA2199; genus UBA2199. The sequence goes on from JBAXOR010000091.1 coordinate 2,097, forward strand.
GGTTGGTAGTGGCCAGGGCCACGTCACCATCGGCCAGGGCGCCCTGGTGAATCCCCAGGCAGGGGCCGCAGCCGGAGTTCATGACCACGGCGCCGGCTTCCATGAAGGTGGTGATATAACCTTTCTTCAAGGCCTGGAGGTATATCCGTGTCGAAGCCGGAAAGATCAGCATGCGCGTTTGACGAGCTACTTTCTTGCCTTTGAGGATCTTGGCCGCGATGGCCAGGTCATCGAGGCGACCGTTGGTGCAGGAGCCGATGACGATCTGGTTGATCTTGATGCCGACGACCTCCTTGATGGGTTTGACATTATCGACTGTATGCGGGCAGGCGATTTGCGGTTCCAGCTTGGAAACGTTGATATGGATCACCTGGTCATAGACAGCGTCAGGGTCCGGAGTGATGATGTCGAGTTTTTCCTTGACGCCGGCCTCTTCCTGGAGATAACGGATAGTTTCCTGGTCTGGCGGGACAATTCCGGAAGTGGCGCCGGCCTCGACCGTCATGTTGCAGATCACCAGCCGGCCGGAGGTCGACATTTGCTCGATGGCCGGACCGTGAAATTCAATGACCTTGAAATTCGCGCCTTCGGAGGTCAGTTTGCCGACGAGCTGTAATATTAAATCCTTGGGTGCGATGTGGCGCTTGAACTTGCCTTCACAGACCACCTTGATTGTGCCGGGGACTTCGACATTCAGCACCCGTCCCAAGGCCCAGACCGCGGCCATTTCGGTGGCGCCGATGCCGAAGGAGAAAGCGCCCAGGGCGCCATGGCTGGTGGTATGGCTGTCGGTTCCGACCACGACTTTCCCCGGCCTGACATAACCGAATTCGGGCAGGATCTGGTGGCAGATACCGCCGCCGTCGCCGCGGATGTCATGAAATCTGCCGATGCTCTGATTGGCGACAAAATCACGGATTTTCTTCTGGTTGCCTGCCGTTTTTGAACTTTCGGCCGGCACGCGGTGATCGAAAATAATTGCGATTTTGCCTGGGTCCCAAACCTTGGCTTCCAGCCCCGTGTCCTGGTAGATTTCTTTAAACTGGTTGATGACCAGGGCGCCGTTTTCATGCGACATGGCCATGTCGACCCTTGGTTCCAGCACATCTCCCGCCTTGACCGCGGCCTGGTTGGTGGCCTTGGCCAATATTTTTTCAACCATTGTCATTCCCATGCGTATTCCTCCTTTTTTTTAATTTTAAATCGCGCCTTTTTCTTTAAAGGCTTTGATATCTTTGTCGTTATAGTTCAAACTTTTTAGAATTTCTTCCGTATGGGCCGAAAGCCTGGGCGGCGGCGCATCGATTTTGGCCGGGGTCTTGGAAAACTTGGCAGTCAGGTTAAAAACTTTAATGGCGCCTATCCCGTCTTCCTTGATTTCTTCGATTACCTGGCGGTGTTTGGCCTGGTCAGAAGTCAGGGCCGTTTCCAGGCTGACAATATCACCGGAAGGAATGCCTTTTCCATTGAGTAGATCGACCCAATATACCGTGCTGTTTTCTTTTAGCTTTGTTTCCAGCAACGGTGTTAAAGCTTGGCGATTGGCCTTGCGTGTATCCCGTTCCTGGAAACGGGGATCGGTTTTTAATTCGGGCACGCCGAGCGTGTCGGCCAGGTCTTCCCATTGCTTCTGCTGGTTGGCGGCGATATTGATATAGCCGTCCCTGGTGACAAATGTGCCCGACGGAGCCGCGGTGAAATTGTCGTTGCCCAGCAGCACTGGCTGCTGATTGCCGATCAACAGGTTGGCCGCCACCCAGCCCATCAACGGCATGATGGAGTCGAGCAAAGAAATATCAATAAACTGCCCAGTGCCGCTGACTTCCCGGTGATACAGGGCCGCCATGATGGCAAAGGCGGCATTCAATCCGCCCACGGTATCGCAAACCGGGAACCCGCAGCGCAGCGGATTCAAGCGCTCGTCGCCGTTAATATCCATGACACCGCTCAAACCCTGGATGATCTGGTCGTAAGCCGGCTTGAAAGCGTCGGGACCGGTCTGGCCAAAACCGGAAATGGCGCAATAAATCAGGCGCGGATTGATTTCACTCAGTTTCTGGTAGGAAAAACCGAGGCGGTCCATGACCCCGGGCCGGAAATTTTCAACCAGCACATCAGCCGTCTTGACCAGTTTGCGGAAAATTTCTTTGGCTTCGTCAAGTTTCAGGTTCAGGGTCAGTGACTTTTTATTGGCGTTCTGGGCCAGGAAGCTGGTGCCCATCAACTGCTTGTTCAGATTGGACACATTGCCCAGTTTGCGGGCCAGGTCGCCGCCTTCGGGGTTTTCAATTTTGATCACTTCGGCGCCCAGCAGGGCCAGGTGCATGGTGGCAAAAGGACCCGAAAGGACATTGGTCAAGTCAAGGACCCTGACTTTTTCCAGTAATTTCATTTTTGCTCTCCTGCGCTAACTTTTTTAAAATTGACAATGGAACCCGATTTTAATATAAAACCCGGCAAATCGCGATTGAAATGAAGGCTGATCAAGCGGGCCGTTTCCATAAGCTTGTCCAGGTTGATTTCATTGACCATACCCATGCGCTGCCAAGAATGAACAAGATCTTCCGTGCAGACATTGCCGGCCGCCACCTTGGTGAAAGGGCAGCCGCCCAAACCTCCCAGCGCCGCTTCGAAATACTTGACGCCGGCATTCAAAGCCGCAAAGCAGTTGGCCAGACCCAGGCCGTAAGTGTTGTGGAAATGGCAGGCCAGTTCGACTTTGCCGTCACGTCGCAATATCTCCCCATACAAGGTTTCCACCTGCCGGGGGTTGGCGTGCCCGGCCGTGTCGGCCAGGCTGATGTTGCGAATACCGGTCGCCAGATACTTGTCAACAATGGAAAATACCCTTTCCTTGGGAATCAGACCTTCAAAACCGCAGCCGAACGCAGATTGAATGGAAACCTGGATCCTTTTCCCTGCTTTCATGGCTGTTTGTGCCATGGCAACAATCTGTCCGACAGCTTCTTCAGTACCTTTGCCGGTGTTTTTACGGCTGTGGGTGTCGCTGGCCGAAACCCCCATGCAAAAAAGGTCCACGCCGCAGGCCATGCCCCGTTCGAGCCCTTTTTCATTCAACACCAGGCCCGAAAAAGTGACTCCAGCCGGCTTTTTCCCGGCTTGATGCCAATGGCTAAACAGCTGGTCGGTATCGGCCATTTGCGGCACCTTTTCCGGATTGACGAAGGAGCCTAATTGGATCATGTCGATGCCGGCGGCGATCAGGCCTTGCACCCACTTTATTTTTTCCTCAAGCGGTACGGTTTGCTTCTCGATCTGCAGGCCGTCGCGCAATCCCACTTCATGAATTTT
>JBAXOR010000092.1:0-5381 GCA_037133155.1 Chrysiogenales bacterium
CTCGCTACAAAGGTCACGATTGGTTTTTGATCAAGGATTCGGGACGTTCGGCGCGCTGGGGAAAATTCGAGGGTTATTACTTTTTCCGCGATGATTACATCAAACTCAAGATGCTGAATTTCACCGTGCACAAGGACATCCTGAAAAATATCCTGCCCAAGGTTAAATAACGCCGCGTTTTTTTTAGGTTTTAAAGCAAGGTTATTTTTATACCCTTTTTTGTGAATCGGCTGAAATGGGAGTCGGTGGTCAGTATTTCCGTACATTCACTGATCACGAATGAACTGATGATGATCGCGTCAAAGGCGGGAATTCCGGTCCCGTGAGCGATATGCCCGGCGGCAAGGGCAATTTCGCCGGACACGGGGATCACTTCCACCGCCTTTTCGATGTCATTCATGATGGCCGGCCAATTTTTCAATTTCCCTTGCAGCATTTTCTTTTGCAGTTCATACAGGCAAAGGGCCGATGTCAGTAATTCCCGTTTCTCCCAGGCCTCCACGGCTGCCTGTTGACCGGCAGCCAGGGCAAAAAAATAGCTTGTATCAATTCCGGTCAGCATCAGCCAGACTCCGCTCACGGTGAATTTCTTCCCAATCGCCAAGCCAATTTCCTTTTTGCAAATGTGCCAATAAGCGCTTCCTGGCTTCGCTCGCTTCATCAGTTTTCAAATATATTTCCACAGCTTTGCTGATAATTTGCGAGACTGGAATGCTTTGCGACTTGGACCTGGCGCGAATCGATTCCAAAACATCCTTTTTCAGATAAAAACTTACAGCCGGCATTTTGGCCTCCCCAAATATAGTATCATGATATGATATGTTTTTCAACAAATAAAGTTGAAAATATTACAAATAAGCGGCTCAGGTGCTGGAATGAACGCTGATTTTGCCGTACATCGAAAGGACAATCCGGAAAACACGCGCTTCCTTTTCCAGGGTGATGGTGCACAGGGGCGAGACATTGCCCAGCGGCGAAAAAACCGGCCGGCTGTTGGCCTTGACCTTCAACTTGCCATCCAGGTCAAAGCTGCGCGTGACCTGCCAGCCCTGGCCGTTATCGACACTGAGCAACAGCCGGCCGGGGACAACCTCGACACGCACCGGCTGGTTTTCCTGGATAGCTTGGTAGCGGGCCGTGCTTAGGGCAGCGGTCACCGTGCGCAAGCCGGTGTTGATTTCCAAACGGGTTAAAAACGACTGCATGCCTGGAACTACGGCCATGATCAAAAAAGCAAACAAACCAACCGTAACCAGTAATTCAACAACCGTCAGCCCACGTTTCTCACAGATATTGTCGCGAAATTGCGCAGATGGGTATGGATACAAGGAAGGCGACCTAGGAGACCGGAGACGTACTGTTGGTACGATGGAGGTATCCGACCGAGCCTGACGCCGTAGACATCCCCAAATCCGCAATTGCAGTAAATATTTGTGAGAAATGCGGGCAAACCTTTTTTTATTCATCGGTTCCCTCCGTGATAAAATGGACGCGGAAATTTTGCAAACATTGAAAATTCTTTAAACTCAAACTGGCCGGGAAATCGAATTGACCGGCAAGGGCTTTGATTTGAATACGGCCTGAATTTTGAATATCGCCGGCAATCAAGCTGCCGGAGAGCTTTAGCAACCCGTCACCATGAATCAATTTGCCGGCGGCCAGCAAATGAGCCTCAACGGTGCTGTCAGCACCAGTGGTGATAACGATATCAGCATTAATCTCATCCCCGCCGAAAAAATCCCTGGCACTGGTCATCAGCAGCAGGTTGGCAAATTTGGTTTTCTGCAAGCCCAGGTTTTCACCTTCGAGTCCCGAGCTGATCACCATTTTTCCGGACGCCAGGACCTGAATCCGCGCAGCGGACACAAAAGCCGCGTTTCCGGACTGTTCGATCGCCCAGATATTGCCGTGGACAATTATTTTTTCAGCAAACTTGTAACCGTTTACCGCTTCCTGGCCGTTCCACAACATTGATTCTCGACCTGGCTGGTAACTGAGTTCAAATGAGCGGTTATCCTGCCAGAAGATAATTGACTGCCGGCCGCTGGCAGCTTTAAATTCGAGCATCTGTAGATTGCCTTCAACAAAAACCGCCTCTACCAGATCAGCGACCAGCGCCAAATAAATTCCGGGCAGTATGGGCGCGTCTGAAGGTTCCAGGTTAAATTTTTCTCTGATCTGCCGCCAATCCGGGAATTCGCCATCCAATTGCAGGGTTTCGGCCAGCAAGTGGCGGCAATCGCCCTCGACTACCGGTTTCCCCGGCAAGGGGATTAGGGGACTTGACCATTCAACTCCTTTGCCGGCCAGGTAAGCGGCCTGGGTTTCAGCAATTTCTTTGTTAACCAGCAAGGCGAACTCGCTGAGGGGAATATCGCCCTTGAGCAGGTCGATAGAGGCCTGACCGCAATAGGTCAGCCGGCTGTTATCTTTGCTGGCAGCCAAACGGTTGAAAATTCTGACCTTTAAAAAACCGTTGCCGGGAGCTTGCGCCTGCTGGCTGAAAATATTTTTAACCCGGAACCCTCCTTCATTCGCGTCGGGAAAGTTTACGTTATTGAAAAAATCGTTTTCCGGGGCAGAAAATTCATTCATGTCACTGTCGGCCAGCCGCTGCCAATAACGATGCAACTGCAGCAAAAGCACTCTCTCCAGCCCCCCGCAAATCTGCCACTTGCTGCGCCGGGCGCCAATAATTTTACTGTGAAGCAGCGAGTGGGTCAGCATGGCCAAACCGGAGAAAGAAACCAAAAGCACGAACATAAGCGAAATGACGATATTGCCACGACGGCTCATGGCTGCACCAGGTTGAGCAGAAAGATATAACCGCGGATCTGCTCTTTTTTGTTGACTTCAATGCGGTACAGGACCGAATTGGCATCGGGAAAGAAAGTCACATAAAAATCAGTAACTTCTTCCAACAGCGGTTGAAAGTTCCCTTTGTCGGTCTTTCTTTTTAACATGCGCTGGGCTGGATAGAACTTGTATTCCACTTTTTTCAATACCAGCACCGGGCTGTTACCGGGAAAATCGTTCTGCAGCGCGTTTTTTAAAATCAAATTGCCGCCTGAAAAATCCCCGATTTCATTGAATTCCCACACTTGGCGCGCCAGACTGTAAATAAGGACAGCTTTATCTTTTTTAAAAAAATCATTTTGGCCGATTTTCAGGGTCTGCTGCCCATGCAAGGCGTTTTCCAGAAGTTCTTCGTCGGCCAGTCCGTAAGTCACTTTAAAATTGCCCTGGGAACTTTCAAAACCGGGGATATTGAAAAATTTGCATGCTTCCTGCAAACGCATGCCGCATTTGTTCAAATCGGATTTGATGGTGTCCACGGTGTGAAATATAGCTTCCAGCCTTTCCTGGTTGCCGGTGATTTTTTTCGCGACCCGGCCCGATTCTGTTGCGTGGGCAATGATCACCGTCAAAACTCCCAAACCCAAAGACAGTGAGATTAGCATCTCCAAAATTCCAAATCCTTTAATCATTTTTTACCTCCTGAAAATAGCTTGATTTGTAAAAAGCAATCGCCTGTGAATAATTCGGCCCGGCCACCAGCAGGTTGATCCTCTTCAATCCGTCTTCGGCCGGCTCAACCCGCCAGGTGACGACAAATTTCTGACTATCCTGCCGGTGACTGCCGTCAGCAAGTTCTGACGCGGAAAAAGACAAAGAAGACAAGTAATTCTTATAATAATCACCAGTTTCGATCAGGCGGAAACGCAAGCTTGCTTGGCGCGATTGGTCAAGAGCGAAAACTATGATCCGGGTGCTGAACAGAACGGCTAACATCAGCAAGGCCAGTGAAACCAGCGTTTCAATCAGGGTGAATCCCTTGTTCATTTTTTCCTCCAGACCCAGCAAAGCTGCGAAGTCCCCTGCGCAGCAAGGGGGATAAGAACCTTTAAAATTAAATTATCAAAGCAAAAAGTTTAGATAATTTATTTTAAGGTTCCAAAAAACCCAATCATATTCTTTGCCAAATGCGGGAATGAATGGAAAGCCGCGGCCAATCAGGTTTTTCAGCGCCACCCCTATCATCCTGGGGTATATTTTTATTTACAAGCGTAATAAATATGTAAAGTTTTATTTACCTTTGTTTCGATGCGAAAAATGCTGTCAAGACTATTTTATCTTTCATTATAGGCTTTTTACGTTATTTTCCAACCGGACATTGCCATTTGGCAGCAAACTTGATTGCCCTTAGGCAGGAGGTCAACATGACAAAAACAAAAAAAATTCTCGCTCTGCTGGTCATCTTAACGGTGACCCTGCTTTCGACTGTTTCCCTTTATTCGGTCGAAAAACCGGCGGCAGCCAACGGCAGCAAACTGGTCAACATCAATACCGCTGATGCCGGCCAGCTGATCGCACTGCCGCAGATCGGCGTAAAAATGGCCCAGCGCATCCTGGACTTCAGGAAAAGCAACGGCAATTTCAAGCGCGCCCAGGACCTGATGAAGGTCAAGGGCATCGGCGAAAAGGTCTTTGCCAAGCTGCAGCCGCTGATCACCATTTAAAAAAAAGGCGGGGGGAGCCGCAAGGCCCCCCTCGTTCTAACAGGAGGAAAACATGGAAGAGAAACTCAAGGAACTGAATTTGCTGCTGCTTTATCTGACCGGCTGGGAGGAAGACTCACGCCAAAAACAGGGCGAAAAAGTCTTTTGTACCTGGAATGGCTACAGTTTTAAAATCCTGAACCAGCTTGCCGACGAAAAAATGATCATCCAGTTCAAGGATAAGAAACTGGTCGTTTTGACCGAATCAGGCAAGCAGCTGGCCGAAAAACTCAAGCCCCAATATCTCCACTGATTCCACCCATTTCCCCATCCCTGGCGGGGCGCGCTTTGCCGCGTCCCGCTTTTTTTATGGCCTTCTGAAAGAGGTCCCGGATGAATAAAAACGCCAATGCCGGGACCAATAAAAAAAATTCCGAAAAACTTTTCAGACGCATCCTGTAGTGAGATGGTACCCGTCGTGGTGATCGTCGAGTATACCGATCTTACGAATGCAGTCTACGCACTCCATCTCGCCTGCAGGGATTGTCCGCCCCGATTCCAGAGCGGCGTGGAGGTGACCCTCGCCGGCAGCGGAACTTCCCAGTTCTCGCCTGCCAAGATCATGGTGCCCGCGGAGTATTCCATACCCAGCGGCTGGCCCGAGTTCGTCAATGAATGGCATCTCAAAGCAGGAATCTGGAAAGGTGAAAATATCCTTGCCGCTAAAGAAAAAGTACGAAAGTTTGGTTAAATCAAATCCGGGATCATGGTTTTTAAATAAATTTTTTCCGTAAATTTTATTTGCTTGCGGTTTGATTTTATAAAACTGGAAGTTTAAGCCTTATTCGCGCACCCGGCAGGACTCGAACCTGCAGCCTGCTG
>JBAXOR010000093.1:0-5377 GCA_037133155.1 Chrysiogenales bacterium
GCCATTTTCTTCGTGATACCCCTCTAGTCAATTTTCAAGTGGATATCGACTACTATTACCGAACGTCCGGAATAATCAACGCGCTTGCCCAGCAGGTTTTGGCGGAACCTGCTCTGCTTGCCTTTCAAAGCGTCGGAAAGTGATTTTAGCGGCCGTTTCTGGGTGCTCATGTAACTGCGGCTGCGCTTCTGGTTATCAAAAAGAGCGTCGGCCGATTCCTGCAACATCCGTTTTTCATTCTTGATAATCAATTCGGGAGCTTTGAGATCAAGGAGCCGTTTCAAACGGTTATTGCGATTGATAACACGGCGGTAAAGATCGTTCAAGTCCGAGGACGCGAAACGGCCGCCGTCAAGGCGCACCAGGGGACGCAGGTCTGGAGGCATCACCGGCAGGACCCCCAGGACCATCCATTCAGGATGGTTGCCCGATTTCAGAAAATCCTCCATCAGTTTTAGCCGCCGGGCCATGTTTTTCTTGCGCTGGAAAGATTTTTCCACACGGATGCGTGATTTCAGGCTGGTCACTTCTTCCTGCAAATCCAATGCCAACAAAAGCTCATGCAACGCTTCGGCACCCATCCCGGCCCGAAAAGTGTCTTCGCCGTACTTGACGATATTTTCCTGATACTCATCTTCAGAAAGCACCTGCTTGTATTTCAGGGTCGGCACATTTTTGGGATCAAGCACGATATAGCTTTCAAAATAAACAATATGCTCCAATTCCTTGGAACTGATTTCCAGCAAAACTCCGATGCGTGAAGGGATACCCTTGAAAAACCAGATATGGGCTACTTTGGAATTCAGTTCAATATGGGCCATTCGGTCCCGGCGTACCGAAGCCAGGGTGACTTCAACCCCACACTTTTCGCAGACAATCCCTTTATATTTCAAGCCTTTGTATTTGCCGCACAGACAACGGAAATCTTGGGTAGGTCCGAAAATTTTGGCGCAGAAAAGCCCATCACGCTCGGGCTTAAAGGTACGGTAATTGATGGTTTCCGGTTTGGTGACTTCCCCATAGGACCAGCTGCGGATAATTTCCGGAGAAGCGATGCTCACTTTCACATGGCTGTAGTCCATAATTTTTATTTCTTTACCGTCTTTTTTTAATTTTCGCATCCTTTCTCCTTAAGAAATATTGGCGATATTTTCCTGAACCTTGCTTTCATCACTGACCTTGTCTTTTTTGATCAGTTCCATATTCAGGACCAGGCTTTTTAGTTCCTTGACCAAAACATTGAACGATTCAGGCAGCCCAGGATTAAAATCCATAGTTCCCTTGACGATCGCCGAATATATTTCATTCCTGCCGCTGATGTTGTCAGATTTGATGGTCAGCATTTCCTGTAAAATGTAAGCCGCCCCATATGCTTCAAGGGCCCAGACCTCCATTTCTCCGACTCGCTGGCCGCCGAACTGGGCTTTCCCACCCAGAGGCTGCTGAGTAATCAGCGAATACGGCCCGGTCGAACGGGCATGAATTTTGTCGTCTACCATGTGTTCCAGTTTCATCATGTACATATAACCGACCGTGACCTTGCTTTTGAAAGTTTCACCAGACACACCATCATAAAGGACAACCTTGCCATCTTCGGGCAATCCGGCTTTCTTCATGTAAAGCTTGACATCGTTTTCCGTAGCCCCGTCAAAAACCGGTGTTTCAAAATAGCAATTCAGTTCTTTGCCTGCCCAAGCCAGTATCATTTCATATACCTGACCGACATTCATACGTGAAGGGACGCCCAAAGGATTGAGCACCACATCCACATGGCGGCCGTCTTCGAGAAAAGGCATATCTTCAACCGGGAGTATCTTGGCGACAACGCCCTTGTTGCCGTGACGTCCGGCCATTTTATCGCCAACCGAGATTTTACGGTTGACGGCAATCAGAACTTTGACAATTTTAATGATGCCTGGAGAAAATTCATCTCCCCTTTCCATTTGATCGATTTTTTCCTGTTTTTCCAGTTTCAGGGCATCGATGTGCAGCCGCACCTTTTTCTCTACTTCGCCGATGAGATTTTTAGTATCATCAGAGATGCATTTTTTAACTTCCTTGAGCAATGAATCGTTCATTTTTTCGAGGTCTTTAATCGTGAGGGCATGCCCTTTTTCGTATTTCTTCTTTTCAAAGCTGAACTCTTTGAGAAGTTTTTCTTTTTTCAGCAATTTGCTGATTTTCTGAAATTTCTCGGCGGTTAAAATCTTTTTTTCATCGGCGAAATTTCTTTCCAATTTGGCGGTCTCTATCTGATCGATTTCAGTCGCGCGCTTGTCTTTGTTCAAACCGCGGCGGGTGAATACCTTGACATTAATTACCGTTCCTTCGACTCCCGGCGGACAATACAAAGAGGAGTCTTTGATCTCGGAGGCCTGCTCACCGAATATGGCCCGCAGCAGTTTTTCTTCGGGAGAAAGCTGCGTTTCACCCTTGGGCGACACCTTGCCGACCAGGATTTCTCCGGGTTTGACCTTGGCGCCGATGCGCACAATACCGCTCTCATCCAGATTTTTCATGGCGGCTTCGGAAACACTCGGAATATCACGGGTGATTTCTTCAGGACCCAGTTTGGTTTCCCTGGCTTCAATCGTTTCTTCGACAATGTAAATAGAATTGAAAGCCGAATTCTTGACCAGTTTTTCACTTAAAATGATGGCGTCTTCATAATTGTAACCGCGCCAGGGGACAAACGCGGCCAGGATATTCCTGCCCATGGCCAATTCGCCCTTGTCTGAAGCGGGGCCATCGCATAAAATTTGGCCTTTTTCCACCCGCTCACCTACTCTGACCAGTGGCCTTTGATTGATGATGGTGTTTTGATTGGAGCGCCGGAATTTTTGCAGTTCATACAGGTCGGCCCGGATTTCGGAAAAATCAAGATCATCGGCATCATCGGAATCAACCCGGACAATAATGCGCTCGGCATCAGCATTCATCACTACACCGGAACGCTTGCAGACGATCACCATGCCGGAATCCTTGATCAACCTGTATTCCATGCCGGTGCCGACAATGCAGGCTTCGGGATTGATCAAGGGAACAGCCTGGCGCTGCATATTGGACCCCATCAACGCCCGGTTGGCATCATCATTTTCCAAAAACGGAATCAAAGCCGCAGAAATGGAAACAATCTGCTTGGGCGAAATGTCCATGAAATTAACTTCCATGGGGTCAACCAAAATTGTTTCTCCGGCTTTGCGGGCATCGATCTTTTTGGAAATCAGCCGGTTTTTTTCATCCAGTTCGGCGTTGGCCTGGGCAATGGTATACTCTTCCTCTTCCCAGGCACTCAGGTAAAAAGGATGGTACTTGATCAGCGGAAGTTTTTTGCCGGCCTTTTCAAGGCGTACTTTTTCATCATGAGCTTCGTCTTCGCGAACGATATCATGGTAAGCGAATTTTGAGTCCCCGGCATATTCAACCCGGAAATAATTAACCACCTGGCCGCTTTCCACTTTGCGGTAGGGCGTTTCAATAAACCCGTAGTCATTCACCCGGGCATACGTGGTCAATGAAGAGATCAAGCCGATATTCGGACCTTCCGGAGTTTCAATGGGGCAGATGCGGCCGTAATGGGACGAATGCACGTCACGGACTTCGAACCCGGCCCGGTCGCGGTTCAAACCTCCGGGACCCAGTGCCGATATGCGCCGCTTATGGGTGGTTTCAGCCAGGGCGTTGGTTTGATCCATGAACTGTGACAGCTGCGAGGTACCAAAAAATTCTTTCAGGGCTGCAAAGACGGGCTTGGTATTGAGAAGCTCGCGTGGCAGCATCACGGTAATGTCCGGGGCATTGGTTATCCGCTCACGAATGATTTTTTCCAGGCGCATCAAACCGATCCTGAAACCATTTTCCACCAGTTCACCGACGGCGCGGATGCGACGGTTGGCCAGGTGATCAATATCATCGACGCGCATGGAGCCGGTCCGGTCATATTTCAACTTGAGGAAATAGCGGACGATCTGTACCATGTCTTCCAGGGTGAGGGTGAAAACTTCCTGATTAAAATCCTTTTTAAAGCCAAGCTTGATATTCAGTTTCATGCGTCCGACAGAGGAAAGGTCGTAGCGCCTGGAATCAAAAATCATGTTTTCAAAAAACTTTCTGGAACCTTCCAAAGTCACCGGTTCTCCCGGGCGCAGTTTCTTGAATACTTCGATATAGGCATCACCCTGGTTTTTAGAAACTTTGTCTTCCAGTTCACTTTCCGACTTGATGACTACCTTATCGGTAATTTCAGCATCTTTTTTTTTCTTGTCCTTGCGCAAAGTAAACGCCAGCATCGAACCGAATTCTTCTTCTTCGCTCTCCGGGAAAAAAACCGTGAATTCGCAATTCAATTTGCGCAGTTTCTTGATTTGAGCAGTGCCGATTGCTTCATTGAGTTTCAACACATTTTCAAGGTCCATGGCCGAATAGATGTCTTCGAAAAGTTCAATATCCACCGGCACATAATTGATGCCAAGCTTTTCAAGATCCTTGATATGCCTGATCATCAACTTGGTGCCCGCAGACAAAACCTCTTTACCCTTCAGATCACAAACCGGTGCTGTCAGCTTGTTGTCTTTTAAAAAACGTGAATTTTGAAAATAAAAAATTCCGTTCTGCACCCTGGCCGGAATAATGGTATAGAAGCGTTTCAAAATTTCAGCATCATCGGCCAGCCCCATGGCCTTTAAAAAAGTGGTGATATTGATTCTCTTGGTTTTTTTATCCAGGCGAACCTGCAGGAGGTTCAGCTTCTCTTCCAGCTCGATCCAGGCGCCGCGAGCCGGAATAATCTTGGCCGTATATTCCCCACGCGACTTGCCCGGCATAAAATAGACTCCCGGAGAACGCTGTAATTGGGAAACCACTACTCTTTCGGTGCCATTGATTATAAATGTCCCCTTATCGGTCATAAAAGGAATTTCACCAAAGAAGATTTCCTGCTCCTTGACATCGCGGATAGCTTTCTCCCCTTTCTTGTCTTCACCGTAAATGGCCAGGCGCAGTTTTACCTTTAAAGGGATAGAATAATCAAATCCCTTATCCAGACACTCTTCAGGAGTATTGTTGATTTTAAGCCGCACACGGTCGCCGCACAACTCGCAGGTTTTGTAAATGACCGTTCCCTTCTCATGACATTCACTGCAAACCGAATTCCTGCCGGTTTCTTTTTCCGCCGATAAAATGCCGCCGCAATTGGTGCATACCGGCATCGAATTCTCAATCCCCTGCAGGGCGCCGCACTTGCACATCCACTCTCCAAGAGAATAGGAAACGAAATCCAGAATCGCGGTTTCCTTGAAATCAGAGATGGGGAAGATGGACTAGAAGGCCGCCTGGATACCGATATTGTTACGGTTTTCCGGCAGCTGCTCAATTTGCA
>JBAXOR010000094.1:0-5356 GCA_037133155.1 Chrysiogenales bacterium
CGTAATGTCAAAAGTTTTTTTGGTAAAACTTCCAAAACCGTTTATATATCTATGTTTTCAAATAAAAACTTGATCTCCCTGTTTTTTCAGATAAAATACTGATTTTGGGAGTAAATATATGTTAAATTTATCGAGAGTTGTTATCTGGATTTGTAAACGATTTAATCGAGAACAGATTAAGTTGATTATCGAAGAGTTGAAAAACGTGTTGAAAGATCCCAATTCCGAAATTCAACCAAGAGATACCTTCAAGGAAGACAACCCAAACTATCGGAAGTTCGATGTTGACCCAAATCCACCGCTCAAAGAAGCTTCTAAAAAAAAACTCAAAAAAACTACAAAGAGTTATTGAAAGAATACAAATCCATTCACAACAAACCTCTTAAGCCTGTTAAGCCGCAATCAATCGAGTTGGCAGTGCCCAAAATTATCAACTGCCCTTGCTGTCAAGCGCCGCACCAGTTTATTTATTTCAATGATGGCAAGAGACGCTCGCAATTGATATGTAAAGTCTGCAAATCCACATTCAAAATCCATAAACGGCATAGAATGAAAGATAAACCAAGCGCTGAACTATTCTGCCCTCATTGTCAACACACCCTTTATAACTGGAAAGAACAAGATCAGGTCACTATCTACAAATGTGGAAATAAAAATTGTCCTTGCCGAATTCAGAATCTGAAAAAGTTAAATCCTGCCGAGAGAATGATGCAGAAATTAATACCAACTCATTTTAAACTCAATTACCAATATCGAGAGTATCATCTCACTCCGGAACAGATACAGCATTCTGAACCAAAACAAGCACGGGTGGACCTGACCAAAATATACAATACAGATAATGTGCTCGGGCTGATCTTGGCCTTTTATGTCTCTTTTGCCATGAGTGCAAAAAAAACCGCCCTCATCCTCAGAATGGTTTACGATATCCATGTCTCCAGCCAAACCATCTTGAACTACGCTCAAGCCGCTGCCTGTCACTGTCACCCCTTTAATCTCAAATACAAGGGCGGCATTGACGACATCTGCTCCGGTGATGAAACTTATATAAAAGTATTAAGGATGCATCACTATGTATTTTTTTTCGTGTCTTCTGGAAAACGCTCCATCATCGCTTATCACGTCTCAGATAATCGCGGAGCCCAACCGGCCATCGCTGCTATGAATGAGGCTATCCGAACCGCTCAACCCAATCAAAACCTTACCCTTATCACCGATGGAAATCCCTCTTATCCTGCCGGTCTTCACTTTTTGAATGAAGGCCGGGAAAACAAGATCAAACATATCAAAGTGATAGGATTGGAAAACCTCGATGAAGACTCCACTGAATATAGAGCTTACAAACAAATTATCGAGCGATTGAATCGAACCTATAAACAACATGTCAAACCGGCTGCCGGATTCAACTCTTTTGATGGCGCTGTCTCTTTAACCACTCTGTTTGTGACTTATTACAACTTCTTGCGGCCCCACATGTCTCTTAATTACAAAACACCCATTCATATCCCGGAACTCGATGACATCAAAACCATACAATCAAAATGGATCAAGATACTCTCTATGGCTGCTTAACAAAGCTTACTGATATGTCAAAGAACTGATTTAAATTTTATTTAAATATATTTGAAACGCTGTTGGAATGTGGGAAAGTTTGCAAAACTTTTCCAAAATCACGGGGAAAATCCCCGACTTTTCCCGTGATTGCCATTTCAACGGCGTCTGCTTTGCTCACAAACATCTTAAATATTACCTTCATAATCTTTCATAAAACTTTTGCCATTACCTAAGTTCGACAAGCAATGAAAAATCGGCCACGCCGGACAGCAATTCATCAATGCGTTGCAGCAGGGCGATGCGGTTCTTGCGTAGTGATTCATTTTCGTCCATCACTAAAATTTTATCGAAAAAGCGGTCAATTATCGGTTTCATTTCCAGAATTTCCGAACTGGCTTGAAGGTAATTCTGCTTGATAAGCAGGTCATCGATGCGCGGCTTGGATTCCTTGAAAATGTCAGAAAGGATCTTTTCTTCATTATCCCTGAGCCGCCCCTCAGAAAAATTGCAGCGTTCAAAGCCTTTGCAGATATTTTTCAAACGCCGCTGCAGGACAGCCAGCTGATCGACCAGCCCCGAAGCGTTCAACTTGGTCAGCGCCTCTGCTTTCAGGAATGTATCATGGACTGCCAGAGTGCCCTTGCCCAGCACCGCATTCACAACATCATAGCGGAATTGCCAGAAATCTTTCAGGGAGTTCTCCAGCCTTGACAGGAAAAATTCCCTGATGGTTTCGCAATCCCGCAGCAAATCGGCGTCTTTTTTGGCGAAATTAAGCACAGCCAGGCGGATCAACGGCCCCAGGTCCAAACCCAGTTTAAAATCGACAATTATTTTTATGATCGCATTGGCGTCACGGCGGATGCCATAGGGATCCTTGGAACTGGAAATTTTAATTCCCTTGCCGACAAAGCCGGCGATGTTGTCGATGCGGTCGGCAATGGACAGGATGCCTGCGCCCAGGTCATCCAGCTTCTCGTCCACCAGGCCGTGCGGCTGGTAATGACCATAAATCGCTTTCCAGACCGTTTCATCCTCTCCGGCTGCCTGCAGGTAAAGGCCGCCCATTATTCCCTGCAAGGATGGAAATTCGCGCACCATTTTGGTCAGCAGGTCATTTTTGCAGTGGAAAGCCGCTTTCTGCAGCTTCTCACGCAGCCCCCTATTATGGGTTTCGTTGAACAGAAAGTCCACCAAGGTGGCCAACCTGCCCACTTATTCCAAATAGGTCCCCAATTCTTTCTGGAACATGACGTTTTTCAACAGCGGTTTCAAAGCAAAGAAATCAATCTTGCGGTCCATGTCCCAGAAAAATTGTGCGTCCTCGAAGGTTGCCCGGATAACTTTTTCGTTGCCGCAACTGACCTTTTTATTTTCGTCAGGAATATTGGCCACGCCGACAAAAAAGTTGCTCAGCTTGCCGGCCCGGTCGTATACCGGCAGCAATTTCTTTTCATGGGTCATGAAAGTGGCGATGATTTCCGCCGGCAGCTTAAGATACTTGGCATCGAAACTGCCGCTGAATGCCACCGGGTATTCATTACTGAACACATAATAATTCAGCATGCCTTCATCGATGTGCACCTGGCCGGCCAATTCCCCTTCGATGTCTCTGATTTCAGCCAGGATTTTGCTTTTCCGCTCTTCTTCCCTGAGGATGATGAAATTCTTGCTTAAACCATGAATATAATCCTTTAAAGAATTGACTTCAAAAAAGGAGTCGGATAAAAGCAGATGGCCCAGGGCCTTGTTCCCTGATTTTACTCCGGCGAATTCGACAGCCAGGGGTTTATTGCTGAACAGGGCCAGGATATTGCGGATCGGGCGGATGAAAGGCACCCGCGATTCGTTCCAGACCATGGTTTTATTAAAAGTCAGCCCGGATAAGATCTCCGCGATAGCGGCTTTTATCAGCTCGGCGGTATCTGCACCGCCGGCGATCCTGACGATGCCCAGGTAATTGCCCTTGGGGGTTTCTATTTCGACCACGTCAGTGAATTTGACCTGGTTGAATTCGCAGAATTTTTTCAAGGCCACGGTCGGCGACCCCCGGTCATCAAGGGCGATGCGCTTGGCCGGGCCCAAAACGGTTTCTTCCTTGCTGGCTGTTTTTTCGGGAAGCCTGGTAATGTGAATCATCAGGCGGCGGTTGCTGGCCGCGCATTCGATTTCTCCATAACTGATGCCGAGCTGGTTCAGCCGGGCCATGAAAAGATCCTTTAGTTGATCGCGAATGCCGCTGACCGCACTAGCGGGTATTTCTTCAACTCCCAGTTCAAACAATAAATCAGCCATGATCTTCACCTTCAGTTTGCATGACATATTTTTTGGCAATGCGCGCCGAAAGATTGCGCATAATGCCCATCAGCGCTGTGCGTTCGGCTACAGAAACAGCCTTGCGGGCGTCCAGGATATTGAAGGTATGGGAACATTTCAGCAGATAATCATAAGCCGGCAGAAACAAGTGATGCTCAAGGAGCTTTTCCGCTTCTTGCTGATATTGCTGGAACAGGCTGTGCAGCATAGGAATATCGGCCAACTCGAAATTATAAATGGAAAATTGGCGTTCTTCTTCCAGTTTCAATGCTCCATAAGAAACCTTGTTTCCCCAGTCCAGGTCGTAAATATTGTTCTGGCCATCTAAAAACATGGCCAGACGCTCTACTCCGTATGTGATCTCCAGCGAATTGGGATTGAGTTCCATACCACCGGCCTGCTGGAAATAAGTGAACTGGGTTATTTCCAGTCCATCACACATCACCTGCCAGCCGACACCCCAGGCGCCCAGTGAAGGGGATGCCCAATTATCCTCGTCAAATTTGATATCATGAATGTTGATATCCACGCCCAGATAGATCAGGCTATCCAGGAAAAGTATTTGCCCTTCATTGGGCACCGGCTTGATGATAACCTGGAACTGGTTGTGCTTTTGCACCCGGTTGGGATTTTGTCCGTAACGGCCGTCATCGGGCCGGCGGGCCGGCTGCCAGTAACCCACACGCCAGGGTTTTTTACCGAGAACACGGAAAAAGGTTTCCGGGGACATGGTTCCGGCGCCGACTTCATTATCGTACCCGGAAGCGATATAACAACCCCTTTCGGCCCAGAATTCCTGCAGTTTCAGAATGACGTTTTGAATACTCAAAGATTTTCTCCCTGCCGCCATTTCAAGACCGGTTTACGGGCGGCCAGGGTTTCGTCCAATCGGCGCACCGGCGTCTGTTGCGGAGCCTGGCGCAATAATTCCGGATTATCCCGGGCTTCCTGGAGTATTTTGTCCATGACGGCGATAAATTCATCAAGGGTTTCCTTGCTCTCGCTTTCGGTGGGTTCGATCATCATCGCCCCGTGTACGATCAGGGGGAAATAAATGGTAAAAGGATGGAAACCGTAATCGAGGAGCCTTTTGGCTATATCCAGCGTTTTGACCGGCAGGTTTTTATCGGAAAACACCACTTCATGCAAAGAGGCGGTATTATAAGGCAGATCGAGCATGCCTTGCAGTTTTTCCCGGATGTAATTGGCGTTCAAAACAGCGTCCTCGGCAACCCGGCGGACATTTTCCCGGCCCAGGGAACAAAGATAAGCCAGGGCCCGAATCATAACTAAGAACTGGCCGTAAAAATTTTTTATGCGCCCGATAGTATATTGGCTGTCATAAATAACTCCATATTTGTCACCAGCTTTGATTATCCGCGGTACGGGCAGGTAGGGCAACAGCTGGCCGGCCACGCCGACCGGTCCTGAACCGGGGCCGCCACCGCCGTGGGGGGTGGAGAAGGTCTTGTGGAGGTTGACATGA